>CAZJQA010000077.1:0-4078 GCA_964548285.1 uncultured Muribaculaceae bacterium | reverse complement strand
AAACTTATTTTATTAATATCTTCGTGAACTACTAATGGTAATTCTTTATCATCAATTTGTAAAATGCCAATATTATCTTCTTTTTTAAAAGAATTCTTAACATCATTTAATTTAATATTATAATTTAACTCATTTTCTTTAGTATTTTTTTTAACTAAGACTTTATAATCATCTTTTAAATAAACATCATATTCTTCTTTTTCACTATTTAAAACTTTAATCTTTGTAAGACTTGTATCCTTACTAATCTTAGTAATTGTTTTATAGTTATTGAAAGCGTAGTCTAGCATATTTTTAGTATCATTATTTCTTTTTTCACTAGATGGACTTCCCATTATTACTGTAATAAAACGTGTATTGTCTTTCTTAGCTGTTGCAGTTAGACAATATAAAGCACTTTCTGTATATCCGGTTTTCAATCCATCAACTCCGTTATAAAATCTTACCAATTTATTAGTGTTTACTAACCACAAGGAAGAACCATCTTTCTTTTGCAAGTAATCTTCATAAGTACTTGTATATTTTAAAATATCTTTATGAGTTAATAGTTCTCGTGCGATTAAAGCCATATCATAGCTGCATGAATAATGTCCTTCTTCATCTAAACCATGTGGATTTTTAAAAAATGTATTTATAAGTCCTAATTCTTTGGCTTTTTCATTCATCTTATTAACAAAGTTATCGACACTTCCGTATGTAAATTCAGCTAAGGCTACTGCCGCGTCATTTGCTGATGCTATAGCAAGACTTTTTAGAAGTTCTTCTACTTTGTACACTTCCCCGCTGTTAAGATAAACTTGACTACCTCCCATACTGGATGCGTTAGAAGAAATAGTAACATCATCATCTAATTTTATACTCTTATCATCTATTTTTTCCATTACTAAAAGTAAGGTCATCATCTTTGTCATTGAAGCTGGAGGTAACTTCTCCATTTCATTATCTTTATAAATAATTTCTTTTGTATCATAATTCATAATAATACTTGATTTAGCATCGGCTAAATTCTCTGCTTTACAAGTGTTAATTGATAAAAAAGTTATTATTATAAAAAAACATATTTTTTTCAAATCATTACACCTCAAAATATATTATGAATAATAAATATAAATTATTAATCAAGACTATTTATTAAATATATTTATTTTAATAATATTTTTAGATATAATATAAATGGTGATAGTAATGAATAATAAATCAAAAATTATAATTTTAAGTATAATATTAATTGGTATTATATCTTCGATTATCATATATTTAATTATGATAGATAATAAGAAAACTAAAGTAGAAACTAATGATGCTCCTGTTACTAAAAATATCTCTGAAGAAGAACAAGCATATATTAATATAGGATACTCATTAGAAGAAACACAAAATATAATTAAATATATGTCTAAAAAAAATCAAGATAAGATATTAAATAATAAATATCAAGATATTACAAAGTACTATCAAATTAAGAATTTTGATTTTGATAATATTGAAAGATATAGATTATATGAAGAAGAAAATAAAGATTTGTCATTAGATAAGGTTATTACATATGTAAATCTATATTTAGATGAAAATGCTTACTTAACAACTGAAGAGATTGTTGATAAAGAAAGTATTTTATCTTCACCAAATAAGCATTATTCCTTAGGTATGTATGAACCACTTGATTTGGTAACTTTAGATCGTGCGGTTGGTAGTAATAACAAAATGCGTAAAGAAGCAAGCACTCATCTTGAAGAATTATTAAGCTATGCTGAAGAAAATGGTCATATTATGTATCCTTACAGTGCTTATCGTTCTTATGATGAACAAAGCAGATTATATACTAACTATAAAAATCGTGATGGTGAAGAAGAAGCTGATACTTACTCTGCTCGTCCTGGATTTTCTGATCATCAAACTGGTTTAACAACTGATATTAGAAGTTCAAATCTTGGAGATAGATTAAATGATGATGATTTAGAATTTATGATTAACAATTCTTATAAATATGGATTTATACTTCGTTATCCAGAAGGAAAAGAAAATATTACAAGATATGTTTATGAAAATTGGCATTACCGTTATGTAGGAAAAGAAGCAGCTAAAATAATTCATGATAATGATCTTACACTTGATGAATATTATGATTTATATGTTAAAGAATACTAACAATGGTTATGATTAACCATTCTGCTTATAGCACTACCTAAGTATGTACCCCACGTATATATTAGGCTTAAGGCTTTAAAAGATATATTAATATAACTAATATTAAATCCACCCCCTTTAATATTTTTTAAATCATGTTTACTTATTTTCATATAATCTCCTTTCAACGACAAACATGTGGTCTAAAAAATCCATCAATAATACCTGTTATATAAGCAAGAGCAGCAAGTGCAGCACTTATTATAAACACAGTTGAGTCTCCGCCAGAGACTTTTTTTAATTCTTCGTTACTAAGTTTCATCTTCATCACCTCCTTTCAAAATATCAATAAATGTATTAATAAATGAAACATCGTGTTTGTTTAAAGAGAATAAAATCATTTGCTTATCAAAGTATTTTAATTTTGGAATATTTATATTCAAATTTTGAAAACTTACATTACTTACTTCCTCTATCTTTCCAAAACTCTTTACATCTAGTTTATAATATTTATTATCAATAAAAATCTTGTCATTTTCTTTTAAATTTTTGGATACTTCAATAGGCAAACTGGTACTGATATAACTACTTTTATTGTTATTATTATAAATACCATAATAACTTTTACTTTCATTATCAATTTTAAGATTAATAAGAAGATAAATGAGTATTCCAATCATAACCAAACATATAAGAATATTAGTAAGTGGAAGTTTCTTTCTTCTTAAATTATAAATATTATATTTCATCTAAATCTATTATCCTTTCAAATAATTTTGAAACATCTCTATGAGATATATAAATAACAACTTTATCTTTTAAAAATTCTAATATATCTTTAATAATATCTATTTCAAGATTAAGTCCAACTTCTCGTAGTGGTTCATCTAAAATATAAACATTTCTTTTAGAGTATATGGTCCTAGCTAAAAGAATCCTGTTTTTTTCACCACCAGATAAACTCTCTTCATCTATACTACTTTCAATTCTCATTCCTCTCTTTTTAATAACATCATCTAATTTAGTTATCTTAATAATCTTCTTTAGTCTTTCATTATCATCTTCTAATCCAAACAAAATATTATTTTTTATAGTATCATTAAAAATCTTGTCATTTTGACTTAAATAAACTATGTTATCCCTTATATCCATAACATGATAGTCAAATGAATTTTGATAATCATATAATATTTCTCCCTCGTAATCTAATTCTTTCATTATTAATTTACATATAGTACTTTTTCCACTTCCACTTTTCCCTCTTAATAAAACTTTATTCTTAGGTCTTATATCCATGGAAAAATTTTCAAGAACAATATTATTGATATAAGAAGCTTTAACATTTTTAAATGTTATACTTTCTATTTTTAAATTATTCTCAGTCTTATCTTCTTCTGTTATATTCATATACTCACTTAATTTAAGAATAATACCTTTTAAATAATAAACACTGTTGGTTAAACTAGATAATCCTTCTACTAAACTAATTAAATAGTAATATAAACTTTGAAAGGCTATAAATGTTAAAATGTTAAGTTTTTTTAAACCAACTAAATATATTCCATAAGAAAACATGATAAAAGTTAATATCTCAAGCAAGTGTTTCTTTAAAAAGCTTAGCAATTGCATTCTTTTTTGATATATCAAATTATCTTCTAAATATTCACATAGATCATTATTTATTTTTTTTAAAATAAATTTCTCACTATGCATATGTTTCATACTTATAAACATATTTAAGACATCTATATAATTCATTTGATATTTATTCTCATTGTTTAATATATCTAATATAATTAAATATTCTCTTCTAGATACTATTATAATTAATATAAAATATATAACTAAATATATACTTATGATTAAACCAAATTTGAAATATATTATATAAAAAATAATAATCAATATAAGACTACTACATAGATTAAATATTAAATTAACACTTAATTCT
>CAZJQA010000076.1:0-4190 GCA_964548285.1 uncultured Muribaculaceae bacterium | reverse complement strand
ATAGCTTATTTAAAAAAATTAACTGATAATTATCCTATTATGTCAATTGAAGATGGTCTTGCTGAAGATGATTATGAAGGATGGCAAGAGTTAAGTAAAGAGTTATCTAATATCATGTTAGTTGGTGATGATTTATTCGTTACAAATAAAGATATATTTGCTAAATGTTTACCTTTAAATATAGCTAATTCAATATTAATAAAACCTAATCAAATAGGGACATATACGGAAATGGTTGAAACTATAGAACTTGCTAAGAAAAATAATTATCGAATAATTATGTCTCATAGATCTGGTGATAGTGAGGATGTAACAATTGCTGATTTAGCTGTTTGTTATGCTGATTTTATTAAAACAGGTTCATTATGTCGTTCAGAAAGAACAAGTAAGTATAATGAATTAATTCGTATTGAAGAAAGGACTAGTTTAATTGAAAATGATAATTAAACGTAGTATACTTTTTTTAGAAAGTAAGTGATAACATGTTAAAACGATTAATAAGTTCAATTGTATTAATAATTATTTTTTTGCCAATAATAATTTTTGGAGGTCGTACATTCTTAATAGTATCTGGTATTCTTGCTTGTTTATCTTTAAAAGAAATTTTAGATTTAAAGAAAAGTCATTCTAAGATACCATCAGGGATTGAATTGTTGCTATATGCCTCTTTATTAGTTTTAATATTTTATGATTATAAAACATCATTAACTTTTATGTTAAATACTAAGATATTAATTATAATAACTGTTATATTATTAGTACCAACAATTTTTTATAAAAATAAAGAATATGAAACTAAAGATGCTTTTTATTTATTGGGGATAGTTGTCTTTTTAGGTATATCATTTAATAATTTAATAATTTTAAGACAGGATAATATCTTTCATATATGGTATATATTATTGATAACTACATCTAGTGATACTTTTGCATATTTAATTGGTAAGAATTTTGGTAAACATAAATTGTTGCCTAAAGTTAGCCCTAAAAAGACTGTTGAAGGTGCTGTAGGTGGATTACTAATGTCAAGTATATTAGGAAGTTTATATTATTATTACATGATGCCATCTTCACCAATATGTTTTATTATTATTTTTTCTTGTTTGGTTTCTTTAAGTGCTCCAATAGGGGATTTGATATTTAGTAAGATAAAAAGAGAAAATGATATTAAAGATTATTCTGATTTAATTCCAGGACATGGAGGTATACTTGACCGTTTTGATAGTTTAATTCTTGCTGTACTAGTATATACTTTATTATTAAATATTTTATAGGAGGTTATATGTTTTTAAGTTTAATTATATATATATTTATATTAGGAATAATAATTTTAGTTCATGAATTTGGACATTTTATATGTGCAAAAAAGAGTGGTGTTCATATTTATGAATTTTCTATTGGAATGGGTCCTGTTATTTTTACACATAAGGGTAAAGATAATATCAATTATAATATTCGTGCTTTACCAATAGGTGGATTTGTTCAAATGGCTGGTGAGGTATATGAAGATGATAAAAAGATACCTAAAGAAAAGTTTATGTGTAATAAAAAAACACATCAAAGATTAGCTATCTTAGTAGCGGGTGTTTTTAATAATTTTGTATTAGCTCTTGTTTTATTATTCTTATTTGGATTAATTTGGGGTCCAAAGAGTAACATTGCTAAAATAATTGAAGTAGAACCTGGTTCTGCTGCTAGTCAAGCTGGTATACAAAAAGATGATGTTATAACAGCTATTAATGATCATCATTTTAGTTCATGGGATGTTGGACAAATTTATATATATTATAAAAATTCATCTAATGTATATACTTTTGAAGTTAAGAGTTCAGATGGTAGTACTAAAAAGTTAGATTTGGTTCCGAAAAAGGTAACTGAAAAGGGTGTTGAAAGACCTGTATTTGGAATTAAAATAGATACATCAGCTGAAAAGGGAGTTATTGAAAGCGTAAAATTTGCTTTTAGAAAATTCTATGATGTTATTTGTTCTATGGTTGTAACCTTAAAAGGATTATTTACTGGACAAATATCGGTTTCTAATTTATCTGGACCTGTGGGAATATATTCTGTTGTTGATGAATCACGTAAGAGTGGATTAGCTCAGTTAATTTATATAACAGCATTCTTATCTATTAATGTTGGTTTTATTAATATCTTGCCATTCCCTGCATTTGATGGAGGTCATGTAGCTTTCTTAATTATTGAAAAAATTAAAGGAAGTAAAATAAATGAAAAGTTTGAATCTACTGTAAATCTAGTAGGATTTGCATTATTAATGCTTTTAATGATAATAATAACATTTAAAGATATATTTAGATTATTTCACTAGTTTATTCTAGTGATTTTTAAAAGGAGTCTAATATGAGTAAGATTAAAGAATTATTTGAAGATGATAAAACTATTTATGTTTTTGATGTTGATGGAGTTTTGTGTAAGATAGAATTTGGAGATTATAATCATTATGCTTTTAGTGATGAAAAATGGGCCGAAGAAATTATTAAAGATAATTTATATTTAAATGAAAAACCAATTAAAGTAATGCAAGAATTTATAAATCAATTAAATATTAATAATGTATATGTTGTTACTAAAGTTATGAATAATGAAGAGTATTTGGATAAAATAGAGTTTTTAAATAAGTATTATCATATACTAAAAGAGCATATATATTCAACATATTCTAAAGAAGATAAACTTAATAAGCTTAATGAAATAAAAAAGAATTATCCTAATATCGATGATAAATATATTGTTATGATAGATGATGATGTAGATGTATTAAATAATATAATGGATAATTCAAATTATTCAACTGTTCATATAAGTAGTTTTTTAAAGTGAATGTTGATTATATATTAAATAGTTTATCTAAGTCTAAATTTAGGTCATCATTTCATTTAAATGAGAAGATGAAAAAATATGTTATAGATAAGGGATATGAAAAGATTGAGTCTGATGCTTATGATTTAATTAATAATCGTATTGCTAAAGCTAACATTTTAAATGATGGCAAACAAACTCCTATGAAGCAAGTTCATCCTGTATTTATTGCAGAGCACGCGACGGCAACATGCTGTCGAGGTTGTATTAATAAATGGCATCATATAGAAAAAGGAAAAGAACTCGATAAAGAAGAAATAGATTATATCGTTAGTGTTATTATGAAGTGGATAAGAAAAGAGTTAAGTGATTATGAATCTAAATAATGAAAATAAAACTTTATTTATACCTTTATATGGTAAAGCATTAATGAGTAGTAAAGGATTATTTATTAAAGATAAAAAAGCTGAAGATATAATTAATAGTATCGATTTTGATTTAAAAGATATTGATAAATCTTATTTTCTTGCTATGTATTTATCTGCAAGAGCAAGAGTGATTGATGATATAGTAAATATGTATTTAGATAAATATTCAGATTTAGTTATTATTCATCTTGGATGTGGACTAGATTCTAGATGTATGAGAGTAAATAATAAGTATGTTGATTGGTATGATATTGATTTTGAAAGTGTTATCGATGTGCGTAAAAGATATTATTCAGAGTCTTCAAAATATCATATGATTGCTAAAAAGGTAAATGATTTAAGTTGGGTAGATGAGATAAAAAAGACTAATCATACTTTAGTAGTGGCTGAAGGATTAATGATGTATTTATCTTCTAATATGATTAATAATATTATAGATAAAATATCATCTGAATTTAATAATACAACTATTGTTTTTGATTCTTATTCGAAGTTAGGTTTTAGGTTATCTAAAATTAAGAATCCTGCGAATAGATTGAATGCTAATATTAAATACGGAATGAAAAGTGTAGATGAATTTTTAAAATTTAATAAACATTTAAGATTTGTTAAATCATATAAAATAATGTATCATGAAAAAAGATTGCCAAAGATAAAAAGATTTGTATATGAACATTTATACTGTGGTATTATATCTAGTTTTCTTTATAAAATATATGTATTTAATATAGGTAATTAAAATATAGATAATAAAAACTATCTATATTTTTTTATTATATTTTGTCGAAAATATTTTTTGTAAATTATAAAAAAATAAAGGAAATCAAAGATTTTTTTTGAATAATTATAGTAGGAGGTAAAAATACTTCCTTGGAAAGGAGAAAGAAATGTCTGAGAAAAAGCTAATGCCTGGTAAGTTAATACCTATTTATTATGATAGAT
>CAZJQA010000075.1:3796-4259 GCA_964548285.1 uncultured Muribaculaceae bacterium | reverse complement strand
CTATAACAAAGTCTTTTAAATTACGAGAATCTTCTATTCTTCTTATGATATCACTTATATGATAAGATAAATACTTACTAACAGGAATATATATTATATGTTTTAAAAAAGAATATATATAATTCACATCAATCTTTTCTTTAAAATATAATATAATTTGATCTTTTGTAAAACTAAGAAAACTTTTTGTAAAGAATATGCTTAAAAAGACAATTATAATTTTTATAAATATATCTTTGAAAAACTCTTGATCGTAACTAGATAAACCAACCTTCAAATAGAGACTATAAAAAATTGATAATATAAATATAAATATGTTTAATAAAAGAATTATTATAAATGGAGTTTTATTATCATAAATTAAATTGAATATTAAACTTAATATACTTTTATCTTTAGGTAATTTGGGAACCATATCATATGGAACAGCACTTATAATCACACCATCAAACTCTTCATTAAA
>CAZJQA010000075.1:0-3786 GCA_964548285.1 uncultured Muribaculaceae bacterium | reverse complement strand
TATTATTAATTTTCTTCTTCATCGATTTCGATTATTTTATAGTATTTAACTTTAAGTGATTGATCATAAACATACACAAGAATTTTTGTTACCTTTGTAATTACTACAAAGTGTTCAATACTTTTTGATTTTAAATGGGCAATACATGGTAATGTAACTTTATTTAAGTCTTTTAATTTAACTTTTAATCCTTCAGCGTCAAAATGATACTTCTTTAGTGTTTCTATTATATTAAAAGCATTAACTCCTAAAGTTGTTGTTTTTGTATCATCTCTTAATATTTCTATAGGAACATATCCATGATAATATTCAATTAAGTATAAGATTGCAAATACTCCACAGTCTTTTAAATCTCGTTGTCTTCTTCTCATTTAAACCTCCTACTATTATTATTCAAATAAAATGTCGAATTTCCTTTTTTTTATAAAAAAAAAGAAGAATATTATTCTTCTAATTTACGTTCAATATACAAATTCAACATCTTCTTTACATCTAACAGTTTAGAATCTTTAAATACATCATATAAATTATTAATCTTTTTTTCTATTAATTGATTATCCTTTACTACTTTTAAACTGTATTTATAGTTAAAATCATATATAAAGGCAAGTGTTCTTAAAATACTATAATTTGGTCCTTCTATATCCTTAATGCTATTAGAAATTAATTCTTCTTTTGTAAAACAATTAAATAATTCTTCGGTAAGAATAAAATTATCATCATAAACTTCATTTCCTTGTTTAAACATTATGTCTAATTTATCCGCATCTCGTATAACTTTTGAAACAATTATCTCTTCTTCACTAAGTCCATCTTCAATTTTATATTTATTATGATTCTTAACAGCACTTAAAACATTTTTATTATTATAATTAAGTTCTTTTAACATTGAATAACTTTTATCACCATGATCAAATGATTTTAAATCGATAAAAGTTTGATAAGTAGAAAATTGAGGAAATCTTCCTAAATCGTGAAATAAAGCCGCAACACATACATCTTTATATAATCTTTCATCTAAATTTATACTTTTAGCTATCTTTGAAGCATAATCAACCACTCTAAAAGTGTGATCATATTTTCTTTTTAAAGAAGGAATAGTTAAATCATATGATTTAACTATTCCCATAAAAATGTCTAATTCATCATTCATCTTTTAAATTCTCTAAGATATATTTAGTAACTTTTTCTTGTTCCTTAACATCATCAACGCTATATATTAAGCCATTATCTATTTTAACAACTTCTACTTCATCAGATACTTCTTCTTCATTAACCTCGCTTATCAAGTAATACTTATTATCATCAAGTTCTATTTCATCAATAACAATGAATTCTTGATTATCAATCTCGATAATATCATTTATATTCATCTTTTAATACCTCTTTCATTTACTATTATATCATCTATTTTATAAAAACCATCAATTCCTGAATAAACAGATACTATCTTATAACCATTGTTTAAAGCTTCTTCTAAATCATCATTATTATCCACTCTAACCATTGAAGAATTATTATCTAACATTTCAATTTCATCTATATAACGTATAACATCTTGTGGATATAAAGGACGATATCCAACACTTCCATCAAGATCAACATATCCTGATTTAAATATTCTTGTACCATCTTTTAAAGTGAAGCTATCTCCAACTTTATACGTTAATTGTTGTTCATCTTTAACTTGATGTATAGGTTCAATAATATTTTTATTATCAGTACTTATTTCTTTTGCATAAATGATCTTAGGTTTTTTAGGCTCATCTTTATTGATATTTATGCTAACTCCACCTAATAGCATTGTACCTAGTGCTGCGATATAAAGTTGTTTCTTAAATTTCTTTACATATTTATTAAGTTTTTCACTACATTTTCTAACAACTTTAAAATTTTTTCCAAGTTTCTTACTTACACGAGCGCTGTGATATTTTCTTAATAAATCAAATGGTATATCTTCACCCTTATCAACTTTTTCAATAATTTGTCTTTGATACTCTTCTAATGGTGATTTTTTCTTTTCTTCTTTCTTTTCTTCTTTACTTACTTTATTTAAATCAACATTCTCTATATCTTTAGATAATCTATAATCTTTAGAAAATAATCTAATTATTCTTGCAACATTAGAATCTAAATTCTTTAAATCAACATCTTTATTATCTCTAATTTCTTTCATCTTAGTTAAAGAAGTTTCAAGTATAGTACGCATTTCATCAGTATCGTAAAATTCATTTACAAAATTATTAAATAAATTCCATTTATCTTCAATAATATAATCTTTAAATTTTTCTTTATATAAATCAATTTCATTACCTAAATTTAAATAGTCATTATATCTCTTTGAATATTTTTTTACACATGATACTAACTCTTCATTATCAATTGAATAACTATCTAATAGATTTAACATCTCTTGATTATCTTTAATATTACTTATTTTTACTATTAATTCTTGGACTTCATGATAAAAATATCTATTTGTATTATTTATTTTTGTTATTAAATCACGATATTCTAATATTCTACTTGGATAAATTAAATCTTCAATATTACTTATTAAATCACGTTTTTCTTCTAATAACATGTTATACTTCCAAGAATAAGTTTCTAATATTTCTTGAACTTCGATTGTATAAGTATATTTATAATTGCTAAGTATTAAATTCATTTCATCATAACTCTTACAATTATCTATTTCTTTCATAATTGAAGTCGCGATTTTATAATCTTCTATCTTATCTTTACTTACAGTTTTAACAACTATATTCCAATCATCTAGTAATTCAGGGTAAATATATTTACTTACATCTTCTAAAGCATTATCTTTCCTTATAGAAATATCATTATATTTTTTATAATATTACTTACTAATATATCTTTTTTCATTATACTTTAATAATTCATTCTTAGATTCTATATCATTTAAACTATTAATATTTTCTAATCCTTCAATAATAGTGCTCATATACTCTCTATCATGCAACGCTATTAAGTCATGCCAATCATTTATTTTATCTGGGTCTATTAGATAATCATATGCTCTCATATCTAATTGATAAGTATAATCTTTAGAATAACTTAGTAAAGTACACATTAATTCTATATTTGGATCTTTATCTAATATTTTATTAATTATATCAATATTAGTTCCATAACTTAAACTATGTAATAGTTGAAAATATTTATCAAATAAATTATTATTATCTTTATTTTCTTTATAAAATCTTTTGAAATCTTCAATTCTTTCATCTCTAATAAGATTATAGTATTCCTTAATATTATCATATATTTTTTCTTCTTCTATAATATTACTATATCCTTTAGAATATGCTCCTAATAATGAAGCAAGTATTTTTCCATAATGTTCTTCATTACTTAACAATGTATTTAATTCATCTAAACTTATACCTTCATCTATTTTAACCATATAAGAGTAAAAGAGATTAAGTAATTCTTTATATTCTTTATTTAATTTTGGAAAACGGCTACTAAAACTTGACTTTGCTTCCTCTTTAATATATGGAAGATATTTATCAATATCATGTTCTTGTTTATTTAATGGAACCATATTATAGAATAGTAATAAATAAGCCCTATAAGAACCTAAATCTTCATCAAAATTCATCTTTCTAGGTAAAACTTCATCTTCTTCTAATAATTCATCAGTTTGGAAAATATTTTGATAATATTTATTTATCATATTGTGTAGATTATAAATAGCATTAATTTTTTCTTCTAAATTATCATCTATATTAAGTTTATCTATAAGATCTTGTTTTATAGTCT
>CAZJQA010000074.1:0-4279 GCA_964548285.1 uncultured Muribaculaceae bacterium | reverse complement strand
TTTCTTTCTTAAATAACAAAAAAACTAACATTTCTGTTAGTAATTTATTACTCTCGAAACTTTAAAAGTTCGAGTTTCCTATCTATATGGTGCAGGTGAAGGGACTTGAACCCCCATGCCGTTAAGCGTTAGATCCTAAGTCTAATGCGTCTACCAATTTCGCCACACCTGCAAAATATAATGGTGGACCTCGTAGGACTCGAACCTACGACCGATCGGTTATGAGCCGAGTGCTCTAACCAACTGAGCTAGAGGTCCACTGACTACTTAAGTATACAATAATTTTTTTCTAAAAACAAGTGGAAAATTATAAAAAATAGTGATAAAATTATCACATGGTTAATTACCCAGTAGCCAAGCGGTAAGGCAATGGGCTCTGACCCCATCATTTCGTAGGTCCGAATCCTACCTGGGTAGCCATTTAATGAGGTTAATATGAAGAATAAATATCAAAGAATGAATAAAGAAGAAAAAAAGAATACTCAAAAATTTTACTTTCGTACAGATAAAGGAAAAGAAATGAAAAAAAGATTAGTTAGACTTAATATCTTTGGAATTGGTTTAGTTATCTTTTCTATCTTTTTTATGTTATCAGATTACATTAATAAAAGTGTAACATGGGCTACATATTTCTTTAGTATTTCATGCTTAGTTTTTGGAATTGTTTTTCTTGTAGGTGCTTATAAAGTTCGTGGAAGAGTTTTAAATAATTATGCGGTTAAATACATGAAGTAATAGTAATAGTGTAAAATTTGTGTAAAATATAGTACTTTTTTGAAAAAAAGTGCTTTTTTATTGAAAAAAATAAAGGAAATAAGGGTATTGACTAGAATAATTAATAATAGGAGGTAAAAATGCCAAGGATAAGTGATGAAGTGATAAATAACATCCGATCTAAGGCTGATATAGTAGAAATAATAAGCGAATATTTGCCACTTACTTCTCATGGAAAAAATTATTTTGGGGTTTGTCCATTTCATCAAGATACAAATCCTAGTATGAGTGTTTCTCGAGAAAAACAAATTTTTAAATGTTTTTCATGTGGACATTCAGGAAATGTTTTTACATTTGTAAGTGATTATGAAAATATAAGCTTTATTGAAGCAGTCCAAAAAGTTGGGGCTAAAGTAGGTATTAATATTGATATAGGAAATATTGGTAAAAATGATAAAGCAACTACGAAAGAACATGATATATTAGCATCATCTAAATTGTATTTTCAAAATAATATTATGACATCTTTAGGTATAACTGCAAAAAAATATTTATATGATCGTGGGTTAAGTGATGAAGATATTAAAGAATTTAATATAGGTCTAGCTTTAGATAATAATTCATTATTAAAATATTTAAAGCAAAAGCAAATTCCAATGGAAGAAGCTGAAAAGCTCGGACTTATATCTAAAAAAGAAAATAATTTCTACGATATGTTTGTTAATCGAATTATGTTTCCAATTGAAGATGATATTGGAAGATGTATTGGATTTACAGGTAGAATATATAAAGACACTAATGGTCCAAAATACTTAAACACTAAAGAGACAAGTATTTTTAAAAAGGGAACTATCTTTTTTAATTATCATCGTGCTAAAGATTCTGTTAGATTAAAAAAGGAAGTAATAGTTGTTGAAGGAAATATGGACGCTATTAGGATGTATACAAGTGGATTTAAAAACACAATTGCTCTTATGGGAGTGAGTTTAACTAAAGAACAAATTAATCTATTAAAACACCTACGTTCTGAAATAATTTTAATGTTAGATAACGACAATGCTGGGTTAATTGGAACTTTAAATGTCGGAAAAGAACTTATGGATAATGGCTTTAATGTATCAGTAATAAGATTAGATGGTGAAAAAGATCCTGATAGTTATATTTTAAAGAATGGTATAAAAGCTATGGAGGATAATATTAGTAATCGAGTATCTTTTTTAGAATTTAGGTACTATGCTTTACAAACTGATAAAAATCTTAAAGATGCAAAAGATCTTTCGATTTATGTAAAAGAAGTATTGGATGGAATAAAAAATGCTGATAAGATTACAAAAGATATTTTTATTAAACGATTAGTAAATGATTTTGATTTATCTTATGAGATATTAGATGATGAAATTCAAACTGAAGAGAAAGTATTACCAAAAGAAATACAAAATAAAAAAGTGAAAATTAATAAGTATGATAAAGCATCTACATACTTACTATACTATATGATGAATGATATAAAATATGTTAATTTATATCAAAAAAAATTAGGTTTTTTTAAAGAAGAAAATTATAGAGAAATAGCTAACTTGATTTTATATTATGTTAGTAAAAATAAAAGTATTAATATAGCTGATTTTTTATCTTTTATTCAAGATAATGAATTACGTAATAATATTTATAATATTGTTAATCAGTGTAACTTTATAGACTTAGAATTTGATGTTGCTTAAGAATTAGTTAAATATATAAAACAAATGACATTAGAAAATGAAATTAAGAATTTAAAGGGACAATTAAAAAATACAAATGATATTTCAACAAAAGAAAAAATTGGACAACAAATAGTTAATTTAAGAAGAAAAATAGAAGAATCAAATAAAGAAAGAAGTGAAAATAATGACTAAATTTGAAATGAAAAAAAATGAAATTATCGAAAAAGGAAAGATTGATGGTTATATTATAATTAATGATATAGTAGAAGCTGCAAAAGAGTGTAAGGTAAAAAAAGATGAAATAAAAAAATTTCAAAAAGAGATAGATGAGTTAGGAATTGAACTTATTGATAGAGCTGATGAGATACCTAAAGAGATGAAAACTAAAAAAGAAAGTAAAGTTCAATTAAAAGAGATTAAAACGTTTGAAGATCGTAAAAATGAATTGATAAAAAAAGGTAAAGAAAAAGAATGGGTTACATTTGAAGAGATTGCAGAAAGTTTAAAAGGTTTAGAAGTTGACAGTGATTCTTTAGATGAATTATATAATGATTTAGTAAATAATAATATTCGTATTATAAGTGAAGAAGAAGATGATAGTGGTTTTAAACCTGATAAAGTTGAAGAAGAACCTATAATACTTGATGATGCTGAAATAACTAAGGATGTAAATATTAATGATCCTGTAAGAATGTATTTAAAGGAAATAGGACGTATATCACTATTAACTCCAGAAGAAGAAATGGAGTTATCTATTAAAGTTGCAAATGGTGATGAAGAAGCTAAAAATCGTTTAGCGGAATCTAACTTACGTTTAGTTGTATCAATTGCAAAAAGATATGTTGGTCGTGGATTACTTTTCTTAGACTTAATTCAAGAAGGTAATATTGGACTTATGAAAGCTGTTGATAAATTTGATTACAATAAAGGATATAAATTTTCTACTTATGCAACTTGGTGGATTAGACAAGCAATTACCCGTGCATTAGCAGATCAAGCAAGAACTATTCGTGTTCCAGTACATATGGTTGAAACAATTAATAAGATGGCTCGTATTCAAAGACAATTAACTCTAGAATTAAACAGAGAACCTTCAGAAGAAGAAATTGCTGCTAAGATGGGAGTTAGTGTTGAAAAAGTAAATGAAGTTATTAAAATTAGCCAAGATCCAGTATCACTTGAAACTCCAATTGGTGAAGAAGATGATTCTCATTTAGGAGATTTTGTTAAAGATATTAATACTATGACTCCTGAAGAATATGCAACAAATGAAATATTAAAAGAAGAAATTAAATCTGTTCTTGAAACATTACAAGAGAGAGAACAAGAAGTTCTTGAACTTCGTTTTGGTTTAGTCGATGGTACTAGTCATACTTTAGAAGAAGTTGGAAAGAAATTTAATGTTACTCGTGAAAGAATTAGACAAATTGAAGCTAAAGCTTTAAGAAAACTACGTCACCCATCACGTGCTAAAAGATTAAAAGATTTCATGGAATAATGAATAAACGTTTAGATACGATTCTTTCTTTTATAAAATTAGAAGATCGAGTTATTGATATTGGAACAGATCATGCTTATATTCCTATAAAACTAGCTAAGATGGGTTGTAAAAATATTATCGCATCTGATGTTAATGATAATGTATTAAAGATTTCTAAAAATAATATATTAAATGAACATGTTGAAGATAAAATAACTTTAATTAAAAGTAATGGTCTTCTAGAAATTGATACTAGGGATTTTGATACAGTTATTATAGCTGGGATGGGTTATATGACAATAAAAAGTATTTTGAGTAATACTGATAAATTAATTAATATTAGTAAAATAATAATTCAATCTAATAATGAAATATATAAAAT
>CAZJQA010000073.1:0-4335 GCA_964548285.1 uncultured Muribaculaceae bacterium | reverse complement strand
ATAAAAGATTTCTTTATTCTTTAAATCTTTAATTAATTCATCAATCGCATATCCTTTAGTTCTAAGGTCTAATCTTTTTCTAACAAAAAAATTAACATCATGTTTCTGACATATATCTATAGTTTGGTCTTCTTTACTTTCAACAATAACATAAATATCTTTTTTATGATTATCTTTTTTTAATGAAAGTAATAGATTTTCAATAACTTTTGATTCATCTCTTGCAGGAATAATAACACATATTCTCGGATTTTTAACAGGCTTTATTAAGACTTGTTTGTTTTTAAACCAAAAAAGTGGGATAAACGTAATAACACTTAAGAATAAGAAAAAATTAGCTAATAATAATATCATCTTTTCACCTCGATAACAGACATATTCTTATGAAAATTCTCGATAACTTCATCCGGATAATACTTATCAAAATAACTTCCGATAATAGTTATTGGCTTTATTCCATTATGTCTTTCAATACTACGCGCTAGAGATCCCCATGTTAAAAAGAAATCTAAAAAAACTAAAACAATTAAAATATTTGATAATATCTTTCCATACTTTAATGGTAAAGAACCTATTACTGTCATTAATTTAGGAATTACGACTTTAACTAAGAAAAGTGCTAGTAAACCCCATACAAAAGCAAACAACACTGTGGTACGTCCATTAATATTTAAAGGTTCGTCTAAATAATTCCAAGAAATAGTTCCAAAAAACATTTCTTGAAAAAAACTCATCAAATATTCAAAGACTCCTCCTAGAATTGAGCCATAAAAAAATGTTTTATAGCTTTCTCTTTCTTTTCTTCCTAAAACCAAATATATTAGTAAGGCTCCAAAACCATATATAGGTGATATTGGGCCATATAAAACTCCTCTTCTTAATTGCCATACAAATTCATGATGTTCATTATAATGTATAACTAAATTTAAAAGTTCTTCATAGTAAGCACCGAATAAAGCTCCAAAAAGAAAAATCCAAAACAATTTATATATACTAAAATTTTTTTTTAAGACTTCTTTCATTCTTACACTTCCTATAACCATTTTACTAGAATATTATGAAAAAGTCTATTAAAAATAGTTATAATAAAAAATGCAAAACTTATATTGTTTTACAAAAAAAGCAAATATTACTTTACATTTTGAGAAAATATTATTTTACAAAAAAAGAATTTTTTCCAAATTTGACACTTTTAACTTTTTTTGCTCACAATCCCATATAAACTCTAGCTTTGTTAATTATTTTGAATCTAATTTTTGAAAAATTAATTGAGTACGCATTTTTTTAGTACAGCAAACTCTTATAAATTAAGGCCAAAACAGCATTTTTTCCATCAAACTGTCAAACGTAAGATTTTACTAGAATATTATGAAAAAGTCTATTAAAAATAGTTATAATAAAAAATGCAAAACTTATATTGTTTTACATTTCAATTATAAAAGTTGAAGGACCAATATTAGTAAAATTAACTTCCATATGTGCTCCAAAAATACCGGTTTCAACCTTAATGTATTTTTTTAGTACTTCAACAAATTTATCATATAAATCTTCTGCTTTTTGGTGACCAAGAGCCATTGTATAACTTGGTCTATTTCCTTTTGAAGTTGAAGCATATAAAGTGAATTGTGATACCAATAATACTTCTCCTCCATATTCTAAAATAGATTTATTCATTACTCCATTATCATCGGGATATATTCTTAAATTTACAATTTTACGTGCCATCTTATCTAATACTTCTTCTTTATCACCATCGGTAAAGCCAACTAAAACCATCATTCCTTCAGGAATCTTACCTACTATTTTCTTATCAACCACAACATTTGCAGGGCCACTTCTTTGAACAACTACTCTCATACTCTTTCTACTTTCTTTACAAATTTATAAGCTAATAAACTATTCATATAATTATCTAATTTAGTAATATTAGATACCTTTAATGTTAATTCATATAAATTTCCATCTTTATAATCTTTGGTTTTTACTTCATCAATATAAACATCACTTGTCGAGCTTTTTGAAACTATATCTAACAAATGATTAGATAAATTATCAGTATATATTTTTATCTTAGTATAATAATTATCTTCTAAATATTTCCATTCAACGTTCACAAAATGAAGATGTTCTCCTTTTATATTTGGACAATCTATTCGATGAACACTTACTCCTTCACCTTTAGTTATAACACCAACAATTTTATCTCCCAAAACAGGATTACAGCATTTAGCTAAATTACTTAAAATATTATCTTGATTATCAACTAATACCAAGGATTTAGAATTGTTACTAGGTCTTACATTATTTAAATGTTCTAAATATAAATCTGTAACATCTTTCTTAGAATCAGTTGTTAGACTAATAATATATGAAGGTGTATATCTAAGCGTTCCAATTGTAAAATAGACTTCATCTAAATTGTCTAATTTTAGATCTGACAATATTTTTTTAACATTCTCTTCTTTTAAGGTTTCATCAAAACTTAAGTGACGTCTTCTAAGTTCATTTTGTAATATTGTCTTTCCTTTTTCAATATAAATATCTTTTTCTTGTTTACTAAAGAAAGACTTTATTTTATTGCGAGCATGACTTGTTTTAACAAACTTTAACCATTCCATATTAGGTGTAGAATTACTTCCTGTTCTTACTTTAACAATATCATTGTTTTGTAATTTGTAATCTAAAGGAACCGCAACATCATTAACAATCGCGCCAATTAGTTTATCTCCTAGATCAGTGTGAATACGATAGGCAAAATCAACTGGTGTACTATCTTTAGGTAATTCTAAAACATCTCCTTTTGGAGTAAAAACATATATCGATTCATTAAACAAATCATTTTCAATATTCTCTTTAAATTCAATATCATTTAAAGGTTCTGAAGACTCTATTAAATTTCTAAAGGCTTCTAACTTTTGTTCCATTACATTTTTTACATTTTGATGATGTTCCTTATATGCAAAATGAGCTGCTAAACCCTTTTCGGCAAATAAATCCATTTCTTCAGTTCTAACTTGAATTTCATAACGATAACCATCTGGTCCAAAGACACCAGTATGTAAACTTTGATACATATTAGCTTTAGGCATAGCTATATAATCTTTAAATCTTCCTGGAATAGGACGATATTTCGCGTGAATTAATCCTATTATTAAATAACAATCCTTAACATCTTCAACGATAATTCTCATCGCTAAAATATCATAAATATTTTCCCATTTTTTACCATTATTTAATTTATTATAAATACTATAAACACTTTTTACTCTACTCTTCATTCTAAAATGAATATTTTGTTCTGATATCATCATTGAGATATCTTGTTCCATATCTTTTAAATTATCTTCTAGTTCTTCAGTACTCTTATTTAATCTATCTAAAATATCTTGATATACTTGAGGCTTTGAATAACGAAGACATAAATCTTCCATCTCACCTTTTATCTTATACATTCCTAAACGATGCGCGATAGGAATTAAAACAGAAATTGTTTCATTTACTTTTCGTTTTTGTGATTCTTTATCTAAAGCATCTAATGTACGTAAATTATCTAATCTGTCTGCCATCTTTAAAAATAATATTCTGACATCCTCACTCATACCAACTAGTATTTTACGTAAATTCATGGCTTCTTTTTGAGAATCGTCACTTAGCTCTAATCTATTTAACTTAGATATAGTTTCAACAATCATGGCTACTTCTTCGCCAAATTTATCTTTTATATCATCTATATTTGCTCCAGCATGGTTAACTGTCTCATGTAATAATGTTGCTTCTATTGTAATGGCATCTACATTATAATCCATAAGTATTTTAGCTACTCTTAAGGGATGCATCATGTATGGATCACCATTTTTACGTATTTTTTCTCCATGTAACATATCAGCATATTTATATGCTTTATCTATTGTTAAAGCTTCATCCATATTATATGCTTGTTTAACATCATCCATAAAAGCTTTATATTCTTCAATCATCAATTTCACTTTCCTTCAATAAAATTTTACATGTAATTCCTTTATTTATTCTGCTTTTAAAGTTTTTTACTGTATCCATATCTCCAACATTATATAAATAATGTGTAGGTATAACAAGTTTGGGTTTTATTAAATTAGTTAACATAGAAGCATCAACATAATTCATTGTATAACTCCCACCAATAGGCACGAACAAAACATCACACTTAACTTCTTTTTGATAACTAGTTAAATCAGTATCCCCTGTAATGTAATATACAACCCCATTTAAAGTAACTAGATAACCAACCCACATATTATCTTTAGGGTGATATTTTTTATGAATATTATAAGCTGGTATAGTTCTAAATTCTAAACT
>CAZJQA010000072.1:906-4456 GCA_964548285.1 uncultured Muribaculaceae bacterium | reverse complement strand
TATATTAAATCTTCTTTACGTAGATTATGAACGTCACCTGTTGCCACGACTATTTTACCAGCACTTTTACCAAGCATAACTAATCTTTCTAAATATTTATCCGCTACTTCTTTATTTGTAAATTTCTTGCCATCACCGATAAGTTGAGTAAAACAAGCACTTGGTTGAACCTCAATATAATCATAGAAGTTCATCATATTAACAACTTCTTCATCTTCTTTTGAAAAAGCTTTATCAAATATTTCACCATTAACACATGAAGAACCTATTAATAATCCTTCTCTTAATTTAATAATATCTTTACGAGGAATTTTAGGCTCACTATTTTTTAATAAATATTTAGTATTTGCAAGAGAAATAATTTTAAATAAATTCTTTAAACCTTTACGATCACGAGCAATTATCGTTGCATGAAATGGTCTTGTAAACTTAATCATTGAATCAATATCAACATCATCAATTAATTCCGTAGTTGTATTTATATTTTGATCAAATAAAGCTTTTGACATCTTATAAAAAGCAATAGCAGTTCCTTCGGCATCATAATCAGCTCTATGGTGTTTATCTTCATCCCAAGGAACATCTAAATTCTTAGTTAATGTTTGCAATTTATGATTAGGCCATTCAGGATGTAACAATCGAGCCATACTCATTGTATCAATAACTGTATTAGAAAATTCTCCCAAATCATATTTTTGATATGCTGCCTTCATAAAAGAAATATCAAATTTAGCATTATGGGCAACCATTGGTAAATCTTTAATCCATTCTTTAAATCTCTTTGTAACATTTACTTCATCATCTTTATCTTGTAACATTTCATCTGTAATAAAAGTTAATTCAGTAATCTTTGTTGGAAGAGGTCTATGAGGATTAATTAATTCATCAAAACGATCTATAATATTACCATTTTTAATCTTTACAGCTCCTATTTCAATCATTTGATCAGAACCAGCATAAAAAACTGTTGTCTCAGTATCAAATACTACATATTCTTGTTCTAATAAATTATAATCTTTATTATTAAATACCATATCTACTTCATCTGGTATAACATTTATCTCTGTACCATATAACACTTTAAAACGATCATTTCCAACTTTACCTTTATTGTACTTTTCTATACCATGAAACAAATCAGGAAAACTTTGAACACAGTTATGATCAGTAACAGCAAAAGCTTTCATTCCCATAGAAGCTATTTTAGATACTAAACTATCAGCTGGTATTACTCCATCCATCGCTCTCATCATCGTATGCATATGTAGTTCTACTCTTTTTACTTCAGCATCATCTACCACTTTTTCATCTTTAGAATCAATAACTTCTAATCCAGTTATTGATAAAACAAAATCTTTAGCATAGTTATCATATTCAACATTTCCCGAAAAACGATACCAATTATTTTCTTTAATTCTTTTAAATATTCTTAAATATTCATCATGATCTCTTTGAAATATCTTTCCTATGATACTATTAGTCCTATCACTAATCTTTAAAGTAATAATATTTATTTTTTCCCTTTCCATGCCTTCTATTCCAAAGACATATGCTTCAACTACAATTCTTCTTTGTTCTCCAACAATATTTTGAATTTCAACCAAATCATTATCTAAACTCTTTCCAAATATTAGTTTACTATCATCTTTTTTTATCTCTTGTTTTACAGTTATCTTATCATTTTCAATTTGTTCAATAACTTCTTTTCTTTTTTCTTCATTTAATAAGATATTAAATTCATATTCATTTAATCCATATCTTATAAACATCTTTTTAATATTATTAATTTCTTTTTTTAAAACTAATTCTTCTGCTTTATTACCAACTTCTAATGTTATAACTTCATCATTAATTATAATTTCTTCTTCTTTTAAAAAACCAAGGGATGGTTTTTTTATACAAACATCGCTAATAATTCCTTTAAAATAATTAGCTATATCTTGTTCATTTATCTCATCATATTTAAATTTAATAATACACTTATACTTTTTATTAATCTTATTAGAAGATGCTTTAATAATATTATCAGCTGATTCTTTTGGAAGAGGACTCTTACTATGTAATATAACTTCATATAATAAATCATCTTTATGTAATAATACTTTTAATATATCTAAACCACTTAAATCATCTTCATCTTGATAATCTATACTATCTAAAAATCTTTTTACTTCATCATTCATTTACAACACCTTCAATTTTATTAACATTTATTAGATATTCATTATATCTTCTTTGAACTTTCCCATCTATTATAACAAATTCTTTTTCTTTTGCTACTCTTTTCACACTATTTGGAAAAATAACAAACTTTGCACTACCAGTTTCATCACTACCATTTATAAAATACATTATTGTATTATTCTTAGTTTTAACTTCATTTACTTTTTCAATTAAAACTGCAACTTTAACATATTTATTAAAATTAGATTTTATATTTTCTAACTTCATAAAACTACTATCACTATATTTACTTGATGGATGATTACTTATTCTAAAACCAAATACTTCCATTTCTTCTAATCCATGGTCACTTGTGTCTTTAAAATATTCCATCTCTGGTTTTAATACATCTATCTTACCACCCATAGATATTTCAGCATATCTTAAAGCATTATCAATATTCTTAATCAACATTATATGATTATCAGAAAATATATCTAATGCACTACTTTTAATTAAAAGTATTAAACTTTCTTTATTTATAAAACCATAACATCTTGCTACAAAAGAATAAAAGTCACTAAATTCCCCTTCTTTTCTAACTGATAATATATTGTCAATTATATTATTACTAAGTCCTTTAATAATGCTTAAAGGAGCAAGCAAACTATTACCTTTAATGATATATTCTTTAGAAGAATTATTAATACTTGGACTTAATAAAGTAATATTATAATGATGGGCTAAATTTAAATAATATCCTTCTTTTGAAGTATTTATAAACATATTTAAAAATACACATATAAAATAGATACTATAATAATACTTTAAATACATCATTTCCATGCCAATATGAGAATAACTAACAGAATGACTCTTATTAAAACCATATGATGCAAACTTTAATATTAAATCATATATCTTTTCTGATACATCTTTACTATATCCATTATTGATAGAACTATTAATAAATAAATCTTTATACTTAATTATTTCTTGTTCTTTTTTCTTAGATATAGCTTTTCTTATATTATCTGCAAGAGCAAGCGAAAATCCCCCTATCTTCACAAGTATTTGCATTACTTGTTCTTGATATATTATTATTCCATATGTATCTTTTAATATATCTTCTAAATCAGGATCTAGATAAGTAATTTTTTCCCTTCCGTATTTTCTTTTAATAAATGTATCAATATTATCCATTGGTCCAGGTCTAAACATAGCATTTGCGGCATATAAGTCTTTAAAAGAATTAGGCTTTAATCTTTTTAAAAAGTTAGTCATTCCTGGGCTTTCAAACTGAAATATCCCAAGTGTATTACCTTTACCAAATTCATCTAAAACTTTACTATCTTCTACATCTATATGCTGCCCATATCAAGGGAGG
>CAZJQA010000072.1:0-896 GCA_964548285.1 uncultured Muribaculaceae bacterium | reverse complement strand
TAAAAAATCCATCTTTAATAATCCTAGTTCTTCTAGATAATTCATAGTTAGTCCAGACACAAGTAAATCATCATTATAATGAATTGGAATAATATCATCTAATCTTTCACTTGAAATAACAATACCGGCAGCATGTATTGATGTATTACGTTTTAATCCCTCTATTTTTAAAGAGGTATCATAAGCTTTTTTAACTAATGGATATTTATCTACGTACTCTAATATTTTTTTATTCTTTAAGTTATCTTTTAAACTAGCTTGGGCATCTATTTGTTTTAAAAATTCTTCTAACTCGATATCTAAACTTTTAAAAACACTTCTAAGAGCAAGTTTACTTTTTAAAGTACCAAATGTAATAATATTAGAAACACATTCTTTTCCATATTTTTCTTTTACATAAGATATAACTTCATCTCTTCTTATATCATCAAAATCAATATCGATATCAGGCATAGATATACGTGAAGGATTTAGAAATCTTTCAAATAATAAATTATATTTTAAAGGATCAATACCGGTAATTCCTAAACAGTAACTAACTAAAGAACCTACTGCTGAACCTCTTCCTATACCAACACATATCTTATTTTTTTTTGCATATTTAACATAATCATAGACAATTAAAAAATAATCAGCATATCCCATCTTATTTATAACATCTAGTTCATACTTTAATCTTTTTTCATATTCTAAATCGTGCTTATTATTAAGTCTTTTAAGTAATCCCTTATAAGCTAAATTCTCTAAATAATTACTTGATTCATATTCATTATATTTAGGTATATATCTCTTATCTTTAGGTATTATAATATCTATATCTTTTATAAATAAATCTATATCTAGATTATCATTATTATAATAATTATATGAATTCTTACTATAATCTATAATTTCTA
>CAZJQA010000071.1:0-4485 GCA_964548285.1 uncultured Muribaculaceae bacterium | reverse complement strand
TATAATATATATAAGGAAAGGAAAATATAATTATCCACACTTTGGAATTGGTATTACAAAAAAAATAGGTAATGCAGTCCAACGAAATTTATATAAACGAAGAATGAGAATGATATTGGATAATTACAAAAATGATTTGCAGTCTAACGAAGATTATCTTATAATATTAAAAGAAAACGTGAATACATTATCATATGAAGAAATGTTAAAAAGTTTTAATGATTTAATTAATGAAAGGAAACTAAAATGAAAAAACATAATAGAATAATGCTTTTAATTCTTATAATGATTATTGGATTAACAAGTGGATGTGGAAGTAATGATTATTTAAAAGACGAGAATAATAAAATAGTTATTAACGAACAAACAGGTCAAAGCATACGTAAAGATATTATATGTAAACCAAATGAAGGATCAGAATTATATAAAATATATGAAAAATATAATGATCAAATGCCAACAAAACTAGAGGATTTAAAAACTTGTGAGAATTTTGATTTATCTTCATCAAATTATACAGGATTATGGGATGCTTTATTAGTAAAACCTTTGGCATTAATTATTCTTAAAATCGGAACACTTGTAGGAAACTATGGAGTATCTGTTATGATTGTTGGATTATTAATAAGACTAATTCTTATGCCATTTAGTATTAAAACAATGAGACAATCAAAAAATATGCAAAAAGCTCAACCAGAAATTATGCGTATTGAAAAAAAATATTCAGGAAAAACAGATTCTGAATCAATGATGGCAAAAAGTCAAGAAACAATGATGATATATCAAAAATATAAGATTAATCCAATTGGAGGATGTTTAATTGCTATTTTACAAATTCCATTATTCTTTGCATTCTTATCAGCAATCAATAAAGTTCCAGCAATATTTGAAGGATATTTATTTGGAATGAATTTAGGTATGACACCATTAAAAGGACTTCAAAATGGAGAATATATTTATATAATTTTAATAGTACTAATAATTGCCTCAACATATGCATCATTTAAAAATACAATGAATCAAAATCAAAGTAATCAATTAATGGGTAATATGAATTCTATGTTAATTTTTATGTTAATAAGTATTTCAATGGCATCATTAAGTTTACCAACCGCGATTGCGTATTATTGGATAATAATTAATGCTTTCTCATTTTTTCAAAATTATTTTGTTAAAAAAATATTAGAAAAAGATGATAATAAATAAAATTATTAATTAGAGAAAGAAGGAAAATAAAGTGAAAGTAGTAGAATTAGCTAAAACAGAAATAGAAGCACTAGAACTTGCTAAAAATAAATTAGAAACGGAAAATGTTATTTATAATATTGAAGAGGTTGTAGAAGGAAAAATCTTTAAATCAAAAATGATTAAAGTTACAGCAGAATCATATGAAGATTTACTAGAAGAATCAACAATTTATTTAAAAGAATTACTTGATAAAATGGGAATTGAAGTTAATTTTGAAACAAGAATTACATCAGAAGAAATTGAAATAACAATGTATTCTAATAATAATCCAATATTAATAGGAAAAGAAGGAAGAACATTAAAATCACTTGAATTATTACTAAAAACAAAATTAAAGAATCAATGGAAAGAAATACCAAGAATTAATCTAGATGTTCTTAATTATAAAGAAAAGAGAATTGAAAGTCTTGAAAGATTAGCAGTTAAAATTGCAAAAGAAGTTAGAAATACCAAAATAGATGCTACACTTGATAATATGAATTCATATGAAAGAAGAATCATTCATAATAAATTAGCAAATTTCAAAGGAGTTACTACAGTAAGTGAGGGTGAAGAACCTAATAGACATGTTATAATAAAAGCCAACTAGGCTTTTTTTTGCTATTCTTATATATGAGTGGTATAATATCAAAGATTTTGGAGGAAATAGTATGGATAAAACAATCGCAGCCATCAGTACAAACTCTATAGGAGTAGGCGCAATTAATATAATTAGACTAAGCGGAAAAGACGCTATTAAAATTGTAAGTAAAGTATTTACAAACAAATCTTTTTCTGATGCTCCTTCTCATACAATACACTATGGATTTATAAAAGATGACAGTACAATTATAGATGAAGTATTAGTAATGCTTATGAAAGCACCAAAAACATATACAAAAGAAGATATAGTTGAAATTAACTGTCATGGTGGATATATAACAACAAATAATATTTTAAAATTATTATTAAAAAATGGAGCTGTATTAGCAGAACCAGGAGAATTTACAAAAAGAGCATTTTTAAATGGACGTATTAATTTAATGGAAGCTGAAAGTATATCTGATTTAATTGAAGCTAAAACAGAAAAAGCAACATCTATGGCATTAAACGGTCTTGAAGGAAAAACAAGCGAGTTAATAAGAAACATTCGTGAAGAATTAGTTAGTTTATTATCCAATATAGAAGTAAATATTGATTATCCTGAATATACAGATGAACTTGTAATAACAAGAGAGAACATAAAACCGATATTAAGTAATATAAAAGAAAGAGTAACAACATTAATAAAGGAATCAAAAAATGGATTACTAATAAAAAATGGACTTAATATAGCCCTAGTAGGAAGACCAAACACAGGAAAATCAAGCCTACTAAATGCTTTACTAGAACAAGATAAAGCAATAGTTACAAACATTAAAGGAACAACAAGAGATATAGTAGAAGGAAGTATTATATATAAAGGAATAAACTTAAATTTTACAGATACAGCAGGAATACGAAAAACTTCAGATATTATAGAAGAAATAGGAGTTCAAAAAAGTCTAGAAGCATTAAAAAAAGCAGATTTAGTAATATTGGTATTAAGTAACAATGAAGAATTATCTAATGAAGATAAGGAATTATATAATATAGTAAAAGAAAAAAAACACATGATATTTATCAACAAAATAGACTTAGAAAAAAAATTAGAATTTGATTACCAAAATGAAATAATTATTGAAGGTAGTGCTAAAAATAATCTAAATATTAATTTATTAAAAGATAAAATATTAGAAGTTTTCTCATTAGAAGAATTAGATAATAAAGATTTAATATATTTATCAAACTTTAGACAAATATCCTTAGCGGAGGAAGCCTTAAGATATATTAATTCTGCATTAAAAAACAATGAAGATAGTATTCCAATTGATATGATAAGTATAGATATAAAATCATGTTGGGAAGTTTTAGGAAAAATAATTGGAGAATCATATGAAGATGAATTAGTTGATAACATTTTTAAAAGATTCTGTTTAGGAAAGTGATAATATGAAATATGATGTAATAGTAGTAGGAGGAGGACATGCCGGAATAGAGGCTAGTCATATATGTGCTTTTAAAGGACATAAAACTCTGTTAATAACAATTAATAAAAAAAATATAGGTGATATGCCATGTAACCCAGCAATTGGTGGAACAAGTAAAGGAATTATAGTACGTGAAATAGACGCATTAGGTGGAATAATGGGACACATTGCTGATATATCTCAATTTCAAATTAAAATGTTAAATAATTCTAAAGGTCCAGCAGTTCGTAGTTTAAGATGTCAAGCAGATAAAATAACTTATCCACAAAATATGCAAAAATGTTTAAATGAAACTGAAAATTTAACAATATTAGAAGATATAGTTGAAGATTTAATTATTAATAACAATAATGTTGAAGGGGTAGTCCTTAAAGACGGAACAAAAATCTCAGGAAAAACAGTAATATTAACAACCGGTACATATTTAAAATCAAATATTTTAATAGGAAGTGAAAATACAGTTGGAGGACCACATGGAGAAAAAAGAAGTGATAATTTAAGCGATAATCTAAAAAAATATGGTTTAAAAATACAAAGATTAAAAACAGGAACACCACAAAGAATAAAAGCATCATCTATTGATTTTAGTAAGATGCATGAAGAAAAAGGTGATGATCATTTATGGACATTTTCACATGATTATAAAGCATCTTATAAAATAAATGAACAACAAAAATGTTATCTGTTATACACAAATGAAAAAACTCATAAGTTAATACTAGATAATTTAGATAAATCTGCAATGTATGGTGGATATGTAACAGGAATTGGACCAAGATATTGTCCAAGTATTGAAGATAAATTAGTAAGATTTAAAGATAAAGAAAGACATCAATTATTTTTAGAACCTGAGAGTCTTTACTATGACGAATGGTACCTTCAAGGATTTAGTACTTCAATTCCTCGTGATATCCAAGAAAAAATGGTACATTCACTAGAAGGATTAGAAAATGCAGTAATAACAAAATATGCATATGCAATTGAATATGATGCTATAGATCCATTACAAATAAAACCATCACTAGAAAATAAAATCATTTCAAACTTATATACAGCTGGACAAATAAATGGAACAAGTGGTTATGAAGAGGCAGCAGGCCAAGGATTAATCGCAGGTATAAATGCATCTTTAAAATTAGAAAATAAGGAACCATTACTATTAAAAAGAAGTGATGCATATATAGGAGTA
>CAZJQA010000070.1:0-4562 GCA_964548285.1 uncultured Muribaculaceae bacterium | reverse complement strand
CCTACTATAATTATTCAAAAAAAATGTCTGATTTCCTTTATTTTTTTATAATTTAATAAAAGATTTTTTCGACAAATTTTCGACAAGGTCTGAGAATTAAAAAAAACTGTGTAGTTTAAAATACACAGTTAATGAGTTGAATCATATTTTTAATTTCTTTAAATAGTTATCTAAATTATCTATTAATTCATGATATTCATCTGAATCTATATTATTTATTAGATACTTATAAGGTAATGATATATCCATATCTTTAGTAATTAAGTTAATATTATTTATAATAGTATTTGCAGTTTTAGATTTTCTTTTAAAGACTAATGTATAAATAAATAAAAACAACGATGATATAAACATAATTATTTAATAGTATTCATCAGTTTTAAAATATATTTTTGCTGTTAATATAAATATTGAAACTAATAACATAAATAAAGATATAATTATAAAGATTCCATCTACTTCATAATATTTAGATACTTCTTTATCTAAATAACTACAATAATCATTGTAATATAATGAATTAATTTTAATATTATTAATATTTATACTTTTATCTTTATTAAATAATAGATTTAATAATAATGAATTAGCCTTATCATTTCCATCGTTATTCTTAATTGTTAGTTTATTATTCTTATAACTAAGGATATTACTATCTATTAAAGATAAAATATGACATATAACTGTTTTAATATAATTATATTTAGAATATAATAATGATGTTATATAGATAGGATATTTCTTTAATAAAGATGGATTAAAGCTTGTTAATTTATTGTGTAGATTACGATAGTTTTTATATATCATAATTCCAATTAGAAATACATCTAATACGATGTAGAGTATCCCTACTTTTTTTATAATTGATGTAAGTTTTTCTTTTTTTAAAGCTTCCTTATTCTTTTCAATTTCTTTTTTATTTTCTATTTGAAGTATTTCTTGTAATTTAGTTTTAGATGTTTTTTTGTTATCAATTATATTATTAAATATATCTTTATCTAGTGTTTCTCTAATATAGATATTAGTATTTGCTTTAATATTTTTAGTTATTATTTTAACATTATTATTTTTAATATCTATCTTACTTGTGACATCACCATGAGTCCATGCATTAAAATTATTAGTGTTATCACTGAATATTTTTAAATCTATAGTTAAATTATCTATACCAATATCATAATTATTAAAAATTGGATAATTTAATTCTGCGATATCATCATGTACTACTATAACATCTTTTAACGTGTAAGACATTTTAATTATGTACTTATTTTTTGGATTTAAAAACATTTTATATGATTTACCATTTTGAATGCTGGATTCAATATAATCATTTTCTAAAGCATCAATTTCATAGTACTTTTTACTAAATTCTTTTTCTTTTTTATTTTCTATATATTTTAAACTGACATTCTCTATTCCTGTTGAATTATAAATAGTATCAAGATTAATAAATCTATAAATTAAATTTTTATGAAATAGTTTAGTATTTAATTCTAAACTTAATGTTTCTGTTACATCAATGCTTCCATCTTCTTGTACTAAAGCATCAATATATAAATCTTTGGAATCATTTAATGCGTGAACACTTATTGGAAACAATAATAAAATTAACAATATAAACTTCTTCATTTTTTTCACTTCCTATGATTTTTTTAACTCTATAACTGGTCTTACGAAAGCCGAAGTATAACTTTCTTTGGCACTTACTGTAACAGAGGTAATATCACCTGTACAAACATTAATAGTGCCAACATTTCCTGTTATATTTAGTAGATGAAATGGTAATACTTTGCGAATATTTGTCCCATTTTCTGTATTTAAAGAATTTGCTTCACTAATTGTTGGAATTCTAACATAATCATTATATGTGTTTTTACCATCACTAAAATTCATTTTAACTAAAGCATCTTTTCTTATGGCTTTACTTAAGTAACTATGGTTATTTATCCAATTAGTAACTGCTCTTCTAGATAGTGTTTCACCCGCGGTAAAACCACTATAGACATTACCAATAGTATTTCTTTGAGTATTATATGTTGGATTACGATAACAAAATTCATTTCCTAATCCTTCACCTAAATTACTATTTAAAAATCTGATTATACATCCTCTTAATTTGCAATAAGATGAATTGCATCCATCATAAAAATGACTGTCATTAGTTTTTTTGCCAATCGCGTTTTCTAACTCTAATGCACTTAAACCTCTAGATAAAATCAAAGTAGCACTAGATGAATTATCACTTAAAACATACCACTTTTCTCCACCATAAGATATTTCTTCTCCTAATGTGTATGAACGATTCTCTAACTTTTTTAAGACAAAACTAGCATTGTTATCCATATCTACTCTAATATCTTCTTTTACTTTAGAAATATTAACTCTGATACTTTTAGTTGATACTAAAACAATAACCATTATAAGTAAAAACACTAAAAAGAAAGAATATATTAATGATGTTGCTATAAACCCTTTTTTAGTCTTTATCATTTTATTCGCCTTTATTCTTTAAAAGTAAAATAACAAAACTTTCAATAGATAGAAGTACTTCGCTTATAATAATAAATAACGCGATTACTATATGTGTACTTATATTATGACTAATTGGATTAGTAATTATTAAAAATCCTAAGAAGACATTTACAAGGGAAATAATTAATAAATATTTACTAATATTGGGATAAAGATATTTAAGTTTTAATGATTCATTAGCATTTATAGAATTAATATACATTATATAAGATGCAATTATTACTATTAAAAAACTTCTTAATAAATCTCTTTGCATAAATGATATACATCCAAAAGAAGTAAGTAATATTCCTTTAACTAAACTACTGTTATAATATCTTGATTTATCATCTAATCTAAAAAAATAAACAATATGTAAAATACCTATAAATATACCAAGATAACCTAATACACTTATAGAAATATTTAAAAAGTTTTCTTCATTAACAATTAAAATTATTCCTAAAATACTTAATAATAAGGCTATAACTAAATATCCTTTAGCTTGATCTTTTAATTTATTCATATTTATTTCCATAATATCCACCTATCTTTTATATCTATATCATATCAAATATGTATCATAGTTTTCAATCAAATAATTCTTTTTGTCTTGCATTATTATCAGTTTCTATATTTAACTTAGGTAAATCATCTAAACTACTTAGGCCAAAATAATCTAAGAATTCATGAGTTGTTTTATATAAATTAGGTCTTCCTGGCATTGTACTTTTTCCAGATTCTTTAACCATACCTAAAGCAATTAACTTACGTAACATATAATCTGATTGTAAGCCTCTTATTTCATCAATCTCTACTCTTGTAATTGGTTCATTATAGGCAATTATTGCAAGAACTTCTAAGGCACTTTCTGATAAAGAATTATCTGTATTTAAAGCTAATTTTTTATAATACTCTTTATGTTCTTCCTTAGTTGTTAATTTAAAAGCATTACCCAAAAATCTTATACGTAATCCTCTATTTTGATCTTCATAAGAATTTTTTAATTCAACTAATAGTTTTTTAGCCTCATCTTCGTTAATATTTAAAACTTTACAAATATCTTCAATTCGACATCCTTCATCACCATAAATAAATAATAAACCTTCTAAAACACCTAATAAATTCATACACATGCCTCCACTTTAATTGTAGAAAAATTATTATCTTGTTTTAAGATAATATCTCTATTCTTAGCCATTTCAAGTATTGCTAAAAAAGTAACAACAATATAAGGACGAGTATTTTCTTCAAACAAATCTGTAAATTCACATGTTCCTCTTTCTTTTAAGATATTTGTAATATATTCCTTACGTTCACTTACACTCATTTCTTTTTTAGTTATTCTTTTTTCAACTGGCTCTTTATATCTTAATCTTTCTAATACACTAATTAATGCTTTTTGTAAATCCAAAGAATCAAATCCTTCTTCATTATATATTTTTACTTCTCCCTCATATTCACTAAGATTACTTGGTAGTTTAGTATAAACCTCTTTTCTTTTGTCCTCTAATTCTTTTAAATCACTTATAATATTTTTATACTTTTCATATTCTATTAGTCGTTCTTTTAATTCTTCTTCGCTGTTAATAGAATATTCATTTTCTTCCTCATCACTTTCCTCAGTAACCCCGACTAACTTTCTACTTTTAATATGTAATAAAGTAGATGCCATTAGTATAAATTCACTATCAATATCAATATTTAATTCTTTTTTCATATCTAAATAAGCTAAATAACTATCAATTATATCTGTCATATTTATTTCATATATATCTAACTTAGATTCTTTCACCAAATGTAGCAATAAATCCATTGGTCCATCAAAATTATCTGTATGTACATTATACATTACTACCACCTATGTAATTATACTAGATTTTTTCAAAATAAAAAAGACTAAATAGTCTTCTAATTACATTTATAGCCAAGAGATGTTAATTCAAAATTAATTATTCTAGCCTCTTTATTTAATGTATAATAATAACTCTCACTGAAATATTTCTTTAAAGTTTCATCTTTAATTTTATCTAGACTAATATGGGCCT
>CAZJQA010000069.1:295-4603 GCA_964548285.1 uncultured Muribaculaceae bacterium | reverse complement strand
TTTATAAATTGCTTCTTCAAGATTATTTACTGCATTATTAGTAAATGTTATAGGGCATATTTCATCTTTAGATAAAAGATTGTTATCTAAAAGGTACTTTATTTTGCCTACAAGTGTTGTAGTTTTACCAGTTCCAGCACCAGCAATTATAAGGGTATATTTATTGTTATCTTTAATAATATTTATTTGCTCTTGTGATAATTCATAACCGTTTATAAATATATTATTCATGTTTTTTATTATAATATAGTTTATAAGTTTGTAAAGTTTGATTTGTAAATATTTTATTAAATGTATTATTAATTAATAAATACGTGGTATAATTTAAGTGTTAAATATTAATAAAAGGAGAATTTATGCAGAGAAATACTTATATTAAAATTGATTTAGATAGATTAAGAAATAATATAAAAGAGATAGGTAAGAATTATAAATACAAATATTATATTGGAGTTGTTAAAAATAATTGTTATCATCATGGATTAAAAAGTATTAAAGGAATGGAAGAAGCGGGTATTAATTATTTTGCTGTCTCTTCATTAGAAGAAGCTATTAGACTAAGAACATATACTAATAAGTCTATATTATGCTTAGAACCAATATCTTTAGATAATATATTAGATATAGAAAATCAAGATATAACTATAACTATAGATAATGTAAATTATTTAAAAAAATTACAGGAATTAGATTTATTTACTGATATAAAGATTCATTTAGCTCTTGATACAGGTATGCAAAGATTAGGATTAACTAGTAATAAGGATGTTTTAAAATGTATAGATATTATAAATAATAATAAACATTTAGTATTAGAAGGAATATATACTCATTTTGCTTCTTCTGGAGTTTTAAATACATCATATGATGATGCAATTAAAAGATTTAAAGAGTTAACTTTAAATGTTAATTTAGATGAAATTAAAATGATTCACATGGATAGATCTCTAACTATGGTAGAACATGAAAAAATACCTTTTACTAACAGCGTTAGACTAGGTATTATAATGTATGGTTTTAATGGTTCTATTAAAGAAGATAAATCATTAAAGGGTATAATTAGAAGAATAAAAAGAAACTATATACAAAAGAAATTAAATATTAGTAAAACTATATTAGAAAATAATTTAAATTTAAATACATGTATGTCTTTTTATACAGAGGTTATGTCAGTTAGAAAAGTACTTAAGAATAGTTATGTTGGTTATAATCGTTTTAAAATTAAAGAAGATGGGTATATCTTAACATTACCAGTTGGATATGGTGATGGGGTTAATAAGAATTATAAATATGTATCTATTAATAATAAGTTATATGAGATAGTAAGTGATTCAATGGATATGATAATGGTTTATAGTGATAAGTTATTTGATATAGGTACTAAAGTAGAAATATTTGGAGATAATATTAGTATAAGAAGTGTATGTAATAGATTAAATATTAATTCATATCATTTATTTAATATGATAAGTGATAGAGTTAATATAGAATATAGTGGTGAAGAATATGGAGAAATTTAAAGTTCTAATAATGGGTAGTGATGCTAATAGTTATTATATGGCAAGATGTACTTATGAAAAGTATCATATTAAAGCTCATTTAATAGGCCAAAAAAGACTTGCTTTTACAAAGTATTCTAATATATTAACTATTAGTTATGTAGATGATTTATGGAATTATGAAACATTTATTAAAGAAGTTAATAATTATGCTAAATTATATAAAGATTATAAAATATTATTAGTTAGATTTATTAGAAGATAATTTATATTATTTTAATCAAAATAATAATATAATTGATACTTTAACTAATAAAGAAAAGTTTTATAAAACTTATAAGAATAGTGGTTTATCTTTTCCTAAAACTATTTATTATAATGTTTTAAAAGATAATATAATTCCTGAGTTTACATATCCTGTTGTTGTTAAGCCATCTAATGTCGTTAAATATAATCATATTAGTTTTAATGATAAACATAAAATATATAAATTAGATAGTAAAGAAGAATTAATAGAAGTTATATCTCAAATAAAAGATGGTGGATATGATGATACTTTAATTATTCAAGAGTTTATTCCTGGAGATGATACTTATTTATTTGACAGTGTTGTTTATGTATCAAGAAAAGGTGAAGTTAAACTTATATCTTTTGCTGAAATTGGTTTACAAGAAAGAAGTAAAACAATGGTTGGTAATGCTGCTGTTTTAATAAATAATTATAATCTATATGATGGTGATATCGATAAGATGAAAAAAACTATTCATAAGTTTATGACTGATTTGAAGATGAATGGGTTTTATGAATTTGATATGAAATATGATAGTCGTAGTAAAGAATTTAAAGTATTAGAGATAAATGCTCGTCAAGGTAGATGTAGTTATTATATAAGTGCTTTAGGGGCTAATCTAATAGAAATAATGGTTAATGATTTAATATTAAAAAAAGATATTGATTATTATGATATGGAAAAAGTTTGTTTATTATCTTTTGTGCCTAAAAGTATAGTTAAGAATTATATTAATAATGAAAAGTATGTAAAAAAAGTTTTAAAATTATGGAGAAAAAGAGTTTCTCCAATGGAATGTAAGTTAGATAAAAACTTTTTAAGATTTTTAATGATGAAAAAAAGATTATGGCATTATAATATAGAATATAAAAATAGTTATTGGAAGTGAATATATGTGTGGAATTGTAGGATTTAGTGACAAAATAAAAGATAAAGATAGTATTATAAAGAAAATGAGTGATGAAATAGTTCATCGTGGTCCTGATGGTGAAGGATATTATACAGATTCTTTTTGTGCTTTAGGTCATAGAAGATTATCTATCATTGATTTAGAGGGTGGTGGACAACCTATATTTAATGAAGATAAAACATATGCGATTGTCTTTAATGGAGAAATATATAATTATAAAGAATTAAAAAAAGAACTAATTAGTTTAGGAGCAAAGTTTCATACTAATTCAGATACAGAAGTAATATTACAAGGTTATATATATTATAAAGATGAATTATTTAAGAAATTAAGAGGTATGTTTGCTTTTGTTATATATGATAAGAAACATCATGAATTAATCGGAGCAAGAGATCACTTTGGACAAAAACCATTTTATTACTATCATAATGGTGATGAGTTTTTCTTTGGTTCAGAAATTAAATCTTTCTTAGTTCATCCTAATTTTAAAAAGGAAATTAATAAAGATGCCTTAAAGATGTTTCTAATATTTCAATATTCTGTTAAAGAAGAAACATTCTTCAAAAATGTTTATAAGTTAAAACCTGGATGTTATTTTCATTATAAGAATGATGAGTTAATTATTAAACCTTATTTTGAAGTTTCATTTGACAATAAGAATAATAAAAAGACATATCAAGAAATGAAAGAAGAATTAACTAGTGTTTTAGAAGATTCTATTAAGTATCATAAAATAACTAGTGATGTTCCAGTCGCATCTTATCTTTCTGGTGGAGTAGATTCTTCTTATGTAGTAGGTGTTGCAAGACCAGATGAATCATATTCAGTAGGTTTTTCTTATGAGGGATTTGATGAAACAGAATATGCAAAAGAATTATCAGATAAATTAGGTATAAAAAATTTCCAAAAGAAGATTAGTGCTGATGAATTTTTTGAAGCTATACCAGATGTAATGTGGCATAGTGATGAACCAGACGCGAATTTATCGGCAATCCCATTATATTATTTATCAGAACTTGCAAGCAAGCATTCTAAAGTTGTTTTATCTGGTGAAGGATCTGATGAAATGTTTGCAGGTTATAATGAATATAATGATCCATTCTTATTAAAATTATATATCTGTATTCCTTTATTTATTAGAAGATTTATTAGAAATATTGTTAAGCATTTACCTCATTTTCCTGGACGTAATACACTTGTTAAATATGGACTTCCATTTTCACAAAGGTATATTGGCCATGGAACAATCATGGAAGAATGGGAAGCTAATAAAATATTAAGTAATGATTTACGTAATGATGAAACTATAACTGATATTTTAAAACCATATTTAGATAATGTTAAAAATGAATCTGAACTTACTAAAAAAAGATATATTGATTTCTTCTTTTGGTTACCTCAAGATATTTTACTTAAGGCTGATAAAATGAGTATGGCTCATTCTATTGAACTTAGAACACCACTTTTAGATTCATATTTATTTAATTATGCAAGAACTATTCCTAATAAATATTTAATTAAAAATGGTGAGACTAAATATTTATTTAGAGATATTGCTTTAAAAATATTACCTGAAGATTGGTCTAAAAGAAGAAAATGTGGTTTTCCAG
>CAZJQA010000069.1:0-241 GCA_964548285.1 uncultured Muribaculaceae bacterium | reverse complement strand
CCGTTCCATTTTCTAAATGGATTAGATAAGATAAATATTATAACTTAGTTAAAGATTATTTTAATAAAGAATATGTTAAAGAATTCTTTGATAAAGAATATATTAATAAATTATTAGATAATCATAAATCTTTAAAAGAAAACAATGGTAGAAAGATATATAATATATATTGTTTCTTAGTTTGGTATGATTTATATTTTGTAAAATAATTAAACTGTGCTTGCATATAAGATTTCAGAAA
>CAZJQA010000068.1:807-4693 GCA_964548285.1 uncultured Muribaculaceae bacterium | reverse complement strand
TCCATGTTTTATCTGCATTACTTGAAGCAATATTTGTAACTTTTAAATTATATACTTTGTCATCTATCTTATATCTTATACTCACAAAATCATTTACAAATTCTTTTGTGCCTTTTCTGAGGCTATAATAAGGTGTATATTTGTCCAAAGATAAATTATATTTTAAAATCATTAATGTTGTATTACTATTTGATTTAACAAATTCATCTAAATTTTGACAATAATTATTGGTACAACTTTTATACGTATAGTTATAGCTATCTGATAATTTATAAGATTCAATATTTAAATTACTTGTTCCCATATTACCATTTAACATTACATATTTTCCTAATGGTGTGGTATCTTTATCAACCGTATTAAATATTTTTTTATATTTTAGATTAACTGTCTTATATGTCGATTTAATATCACCTAGTTTGTATGTAACTTCGTCTAATATTTTTAATTTAATTACTTCATTTATCAAGGCCTCATCTATTTCATATGTTAATACATAATTATTTGTAGTACCACTAGGAATTAAAGTTCCTCTTTTATAAGTAATTCCAAAGTCAGGAAAATAGTAACCTCTATCTAGTACTGGAGAAATCATTCTCTTATTTACTTCTAGTTTAAAGTTTTCATAATCTAAAACAGTATCAGTTTTATTATTATTAGTAATATTTAATGTTAAAGCCATATAATATTTACCATCAATTATATTTCCACCTTGATCTAAATTAGATAATACAGAATTATTAACTTTAATAATTAGATTATTATGACCAATCTTGGATGTTTGTCTATAAGTTTTATTATAAACACCAAAATTCAAATATAAAAATGTAGATATTATAACAACACTTAAAAATACAATTATGCCAAATGCTAAAGAATTTTCTCTTATATAATAACTTAATTCACGTAGTATTCTTCTAATTTGTCTTTTATACTTATATGCATTTTCACCAATAATTAATTCAAATTCTTCGGAATCAACATCATTTATTTCAAGTTCTTTTGCATCACTTTCAAAATCAAATTTTTTTATGTTAAAACCTAATCCTCTTAGAAAAGCGTAAGATATAAAATATAATTCAGGTAAATAAAACAAATAAGATAAATCTCTAAACAATCTAATACTTTGAGCAGTAATAGAAGCATCTTCAATATTACCTAGTATTCCATGTGTTATACTAATTAATATGAAGATAAATAAATAATATATCATTATAAATATATAAAAACGTGTATCTTTCTTTTTTTGTCTCATCAAAAAATATATAGCTAATGTTATTAATATAATAACAATCGTTCTAAGATACATAAAATAATTAATATAATGACTTGCTATATCAACTTCTGAAGTATAATAACTTGCTTTTACATATATATTTAAAAAATTGGCAATACTAAATGTCTTACTAAATAAATAAACTAAGGGAATTAATAATAATAAATGAATTAATTTAAAATGTTTAATTAAAAATGCATATGGTTTTTTAAGTATCATTATATCAACCCTTTCAATTCATATTATACAATAAAATAAATTTAAAAAAAAGAAAATAATTATTTATAATAATACAAAAAAGAAACTAACTTTCATTAATTTCTTTTGTTAACAAGTACTTGTCCTTCTTTTAAATATATGCTTCCATTTTTATTTATTAAATCATTCACATCTATTTTAAAAACAGAAGCTACATAGTTAATATTATCTCCGTCTTTGGTAATATAATAACTATAACCACTTTTAGGTATTAAAAGTTCTTGATTTGGATATATATAATCATCCATATTTAACCCATTTAAAGCCGCTAATAACTCAGGATTTATATTATACTTACGAGATATACCATATAATGTATCACCTTTGTTAATAGTATAATAATCAAAATATTCACTATTGTTACTTGGTTTTATTTTATTATCAATAAACATATTATCACTCCTATTTTATAATATGTTTAATTTTAATAAGTGTTAAATAAAAATGATATTATCATTATTAAAATTCCATTCATATCCTTCTAATAATAATATATTACCTAAATACATATTATATGTATATAACTTATTTCCTTTAAAATAATATATATAATTATTATCATATGATACTATTTTATCTACATCTATATCTATTACTTCTCGATAATTATCATATAATTTATACAAAATATTATTTTCTATTATATAATCATAAATATATATATTTTTAAAAGTTATATCTTGATATTTTAACTTATTAATAGATATATCTTTAAATCCATTATCATAAGTAGTTCCTTTTTCATTATTTGATACTTTTTCAATAGACTTTTTACTTAAATCTATTTTATACTCTATACTCTCATGTTTATCAAATATATATAAAGTATTATTAATATATCCCAATATATAACTATCAAAATATATATTCTTATTAATATCTATTTTTTCTACTTTTAAACTCTTTTTATTTAAAAGATAATATTTATTAAAATAATAATTTTGATCATAATCAGGTATAAAGATATAATCATTTAAAGAAGTTATTAATTTAGCATCATATTTATCGTTATTTAATATTGGTATATCTTTACTTATATCATGATTTATATAAGTAAATCCTTTATAGTTCCATATAAAATAATTACTATATAAATAGTTATGTATAATAATATTATTTATACTTTTATTTATATCTTCATAATTAGTATTAATATTTAATTTATCTTTTAAATTATTATTAATAAGATAAGGGGATATTTGTTTTTCTTTATAGCAAAGATAATTAAATCTTAATTTATTACTGATTAATTTTATACATGTTGTATCTTCATCTTTTATTTCTTCTATTTTCTTTATAATATTTTTACTATTAGTATATGCATTATTAATAATTGTATATAAGTATATATTATCTTTTTTAATTATAAATGAATAATAATCTTTATCTTTATGATAACTTTCTTCAATAGTATAACCATTTATTTTATAACTTACTTTATAGTCTTTCTTTCTATATATTAAAAATAATGTAACAAAAAAAAGAAGCAGAAGAAAAATCACAAATATTAATCTTCTTCTTGCTTTATTCTTCATTATCCTTAGCCTTAGCTTTCATCATAAAACTAGATATTTCTGTTTCTATTTCTACTAGTGAATCTTTTGATAAATTAGAAATAACTATTACTTCTTTAACAGTATCAATAATTATTTTTCCCCAGAAGACACCTTCATACACTTTCATATCATTATATAAATCTGGTGTAATACTACTTAAAGAATAACCAAATAATACTCTTTTTTGACCTATTAAAATTCTTTCATTAGTAATCGCTATTGCTGCTGTTTCAAAAAAATCAACAAATGAATCATTTTTTTGTCCAACAAAAGCATAACTGACTTCTTCATCAGGATTAACATGCATATCTACTATTCTAGCATTTTCTTTAACTCTCCACGCAACTGTACTAGGATATTTCTTTTTAAATCTTTTACAATATGAAATACAATTCATAGTTTCACCTTCCTATTACTATTATACAATAGCAAGGTTTATTTTGCATAATTTTTTTAACTTAATGAAATATCTGTATCTAAAGTTATATATAATTGATAATCAGGATATAACATTTTTATCTCTTTAGTTATTTTATCTAAAAATGATTTTTTATCATCAACTATAAAATCTATAACCATATCAAATGATATTTCTTTTTCTTCTATGTCTATATAAATACCATGCACTTGTAATATTTCTTTATAATTTTTAGTTACATTTTTAATATCACTTGTTATCTTATTAATTCTTTTATCATGTGTATTAACTATATATACTCCAATAGTTAGAAAAATACCATATTTTTCTTTTATTGTTTTCTCAATTAATCTAGTTAATTTACTTATTTCTTTAGTA
>CAZJQA010000068.1:0-797 GCA_964548285.1 uncultured Muribaculaceae bacterium | reverse complement strand
TGAACATACCCTAAATAATTTTCTGGTCCAAAATTATCTAAGAATAAGTCATATACACCTAAAACATCTTTATAACTTAATATTTCATGTCTAATATTATTGGCAAATTCTTTTGATATTCTTTCACCAATCATCAAACTTGCTGAAGATTTAATCATCTCAATACCTGATTTAATAATTATTAGAGATATTATAATACCTAAATAACCATCAATATTAAACTTAAATATTACATTTATTATAGCTCCGATGATAGTTGATAAAGTTATTATAGAATCAAATAATGCATCACTTCCTGAGGCTATTAATGATCCTGAATTCAATTCTTTTCCTTTGTTTTTTGTATATAATCCTAGCAAAATCTTAGTTATAACTGCGATAAGCATGATGATAAAGGTTAAAACACTAAAATTAGTTTCCTCTGGAGTAATTATTTTTGAAAATGACTCCCTAAATGCTGATATACCTGCTGCAATAACGATAAAAGAAACTATTAATGAAGAAAAATATTCTATTCTTCCATAGCCATAAGGATGCTTTCTATCTGGTTTTTTTCCAGCTAAGACAAGACCTATAATTGTTACAACACTTGAAACAGCATCACTCAAATTATTTAATGCATCTAATACAATTGCTATACTATTTGATAAAAGACCAGTAATGGCTTTTAATATTACTAACAAAAAATTGGTAGCTATTCCTACAATACTTACTTTAGTTATCTTTTTTTCTCTTTCATTATTCTTCATATGATTTCCTCCACATTATTAAATTGTATGCAATTTAATTTAATTTGT
>CAZJQA010000067.1:0-4992 GCA_964548285.1 uncultured Muribaculaceae bacterium | reverse complement strand
GATAAATTAAAAAACTAGGAATTTAGAACCGGTTTAATAAATTTATATATGAAATAAAAAGTTCTTAACTATGACTACATCGAAATTAATCGGTGTAGTTTTTAGTTTATCTTTGATTCTTATAATTTCAATTTCAATGTATAGTTAATTTCCTTTTTTTGTATAATTACATTAATACGTGTTATAATTCCTTAAAAGGAAGTGTCAAGATGGATCAAGAAAAAATTGGAAAACTTATAAAACAAATTCGTAAAGATAGCCATTTAACACAAAAAGATTTTAGTGAAAAATATAATGTATCATATCAAGCAGTTAGCAACTGGGAAAATGGAAAAAATATACCTGATATTTCATTATTAAAACAAATAGCAAAAGATTTTAATTTATCTATTGATGAAATTCTAAATGGTAATGTTGTAAAAGATAAAGCATCTCATAATAAAAAAATCTTTTATATGATAATCTTTTTAATATTAATTATAGGTATTATTGTTTTAATAAAAATAAGTAATAATAAATTTGAATCTAATACTATAAGTTCTGGATGTGAAAACTTTAAAATATCAGGTTATCTAGTTTATAATAATAATCAAAAATCAATATTTATTAATAAAATTAATTACTGTGGTAAAAATGATAATATTAAATATAATAAAATAACATGTGATTTATATGAAAAAAATAATAATATTGAATCCAAAATTAGTACATATGAAGTTCAAGATAATAATATAAATCTTGAAGAATTTTTAAATAATATTATTTTTAATATTGATGACTATCAAAGTGTATGTAAAAAATATAATAATGATTCATTATTCTTGCGCATTAAAGCCTATGATGATAATAATCAGATAACTTCATATGAGGTGCCATTATCATTGGATAAAAGTTGTCAATAATAAATTCAAATCATACTTTAGAAAACTCAAGTATTCCTTTATAGGAATATTTTTTTATTTATTATAAAATAATTACGAAAGGAAGGAAAAAATGAAAATTAGTTCAAAAAATTCAAAAATTATTATTTGTTTACTTGTTGTATTATTGGTTACTTTAGGAATTATATGGTTAATTAATTGTAAAGGAAGTAATGCTTTACCAAAACCTGTTTTAACAGGAGGAATAAGAGGATCAATTTATGGGATTGATGACAACATAAATGAAAAAACAATTGATAAATATTTAGGCAGAAGTGATACAGTTTATCGTGATGTTCGTATGCTTGTAGATGGAGCAAACTGGGAAGCTAAAGGTGGAGATAGATATTTATCTGGTTTTATCAAAGGATTTGAAGTTATACCATATGCATTTTTAGGAGGATTTAAAGAAGATTATATTGCCCAAAAAGAAAAAGAAGGTGTAACAGGTCTTTATAATAAAGAAACATTATTTTCATTAAATGATAAAAATGAATATATAGCAAATTATGAAGAATCAATGTCAATATTAGAAAATATCTTTCCTAAAGATAAAAATATTATCTTAATATGTGGAGCAGGAGGATATGCTGGAGAAACAAAGAAAATGCTAATCCAATTAGGATGGGATGAAAATAAGATATATAATATGGGTGGATATTGGTATTATGAAGGAAATAATAAAGTTGAAGTTAAATATGAATTAGATGGTAAAACATATTACAACTTTGCAATAGTTCCATATCATAATATAGATTTTTCAACATTACATAAAATTAAATAATGATAAAAATTAAAAATATAATTATAATTATTTACATAATATTAATAAGTAGTATATTAATATATGGATGTAATAAAAACAATAATTATAAAATAAAAATAGATAATGAACTATATAACAATTATGATTATGAATCATTATCTAATGATAAACTAGAAACATTAATTAGTGATAAACACTCATTTATACTATATACATATAATCCTTATTGTCCATTTAAAATACCATGTGAAACTATATTTAAAAGTGTTCTAAAAGACTTAAATATCAAGTTATATAACATAGCTTTTGAAGATTTAATAAAGACAAGTTTAAATGATAAAATATCATATGCACCATCAGTTATTATTTTTGATAAAGGTAAGATTAAAAGTTATTTAGATGCTGAATCAGATAAAGATTATAATAAATATCAAGATTATGAATCTTTTAAAAAATGGATAGAAGATAATATTGTTTTATAAAAAGATTATATAAAGAAAATATAATCTTTTTATATTGATTTATAAGTGTTATAATTTAAATACCGTAAAAAGAGGTGTGAAAGATGTTTAAAGACTTTAAAAAGATATTACGATATAATGGAAAAAACATCTTTGAATTTGAACTCTTTTATAAAATAATTACAATTTTTATAATATCTCCTTTATTTATTAATCTTTTTAATATTACAATGAAATTAAATGGTTTTACTTATATTACAAGAGATAATATTATTTCTTTTATATCAAAACCTTTAACAGTTATATTAATGATATTTATAATAGTTATTATATCTATACTTTCTATATTTGAAAGCATAAATATAATTATATTAATAGATGCTTCATATCAAAGAAAGATAGCGAGTTTAAAGAATGTCTTAAGTATCTCATTACAAAGATTTATTAACATATTTAAAAAGAGTACTATTAGATTATTGTTATTATCATTTCTTATAACAATAGTATTAAATACAGGTATATTATCTAGTTTTATAATTAATAGTAAGATAAAAGATTTTATTTTAAATTATATAAATAATTATAATTTATTTTATATAATATATATAGTTATCAATATTATTTTAATATTATATATATGTAGATATATATATAGTATTCATTATTATTTATTAGAAAATAAAAGTGTTAAAGAATCAATGATTAAATCTAAAAATTTAAGTAATAGTAATAAGATAATTGATATATTTATATTTATTGTTTTAGAATTTTTAATTAATATAATATATTTATTAATGTTATTTATAGGAATATTAATTATCTTTATTGTATCCATATCACTAAATAAAATAGGTGTTTCAACAAGTTATATTAAAACCTCTATTTGGTTATTTATGGCTTTAAGTTTTATTATATGTTTAATAATTTCTACACCTATTAGTTTTATGGGTATATCTAGTTTGTTTTATATTCATAAGAAAAATAAAAATGAAGAAATAATACATATAAAATTAAATGAAAAAAATATAGTTATGAAGAATAAAACTTGGGATAGATTTAGATTGTTAATAATACTATTATTAATAATATCAGGTACAATTTATAATGAAGAGAAGTTAAAAGGAAAATATAATCTTAATATTGAATATTTAAAAACATTAGAAATAACAGGTCATAGAGGTTCATCTAAAGATTATCCCGAAAATACTATGGTAGCGTTTTTAAAAGCTAAAGAAATGGGGGCTAATTGGATAGAATTAGATGTATTACAAACTAAAGATCAAAAAGTTATTGTAATGCATGATAGTAGTTTCAAAAGGACTACAGGATTAAATAAAAAATCATATGAAATAACATATGATGAAGTTAAAAAGTTAGATGCAGGAAGTTATAAAGGTAAAGATTTTAAAGATACTAAGATTCCTTTACTAGAAGATGTGATTAGTTGGGCAAAAGATAATAACATACGTCTAAATATTGAAATTAAGCCTACCGGACATGAAATTGAATTTGAAAAACAAGTAGTAAATATTGTTAATAAGTATGATTTTAAAGACTTATGTGTTGTTACATCACAAGATTATAATGTTATAACAAAAGTAAAAGATTATGATAATTCTATAACTACAGTTTATGTAATGCCAAAGGCTACAGGTGATGTTACAAAATATGATAAGGCTGATAGTTATAGTATAGAGGCATCTAGTATTACAAGAGATATGGTTATTGATATTCATAATCAAGGAAAAGAAATATATGGATGGACAGCTGATGATAAAGAAACTATAAATAAGATGATTGATTTAAGAGTTGATAACATTATTACAGATGATATAGTGCTTGCTAAAGAACTTGTATCTCAACATAAAACAGGTGGTTTTAATCATTTAATTATAGAATTTAAAAACTTCATAAATAATAATTTTATATAATTAATGTTATAATACATAAGAGGTTAAAGATGAATGAATTAAAAAATGATTATGATTATAATAATATTGAAATAAGTAACATAGTTTTTCCTAACATAGAAGAATCTAATTTTAAAAATGTAATATTTAGAAATGTGAATTTTAGTAATATTGACTTATCAACAATATATTTTGAAAAATGCAGTTTCTATAATTGTGATTTTACTGGTTCTAAGGAAAGTAATTATATTAATAAAGATAATTATTATAAAGATTGTAATTTTACAGGTTCAGACTTTATTGAAAAACATTTATCAAATACTAAATTTGAAGATTGCAAATTAATATACAGTAATTTTAGTGAAACTACTATAAATAATGTTGAATTTATTAATTGTAATTTAACTGAATCAAGTTTTATAGCGGTTAAAAAGCATGTCAAATTGAAGTTTACAAATTGTAACTTAACTTTAGTTGATTTTTTAAATACAAAGTTAAAGGATATTGATTTAAGAACATCTATAATTAAAGGTATAAAAGTAAATATAGATAATTTAAAAGGAGTAATATTATCGCCTGATCAAGCCTTGGATTTTGTATCTTTATTAGGTATAATAGTCATAGATTAATAAAAGAAATAGAGGTATATATGAGAGGTTTTAAAGTTGTAAAAGATTATTTAGATAAAGGTATTAATTTACCTGTTAGAAAGACAAAATATTCTGCAGGATATGATATAGAATGTGCAGAAGATACTATAGTAATGCCTATGAAAGACAGTTATAAACCTACACTTATTCCTACTGGAATAAAAGCTTATATGGAAGATGATGAAGTATTATTTTTATATAATCGAAGTTCTAATCCAAAGAAAAAGGGGTTAATTCTTGCTAATTCTGTAGGAGTTATCGACAAAGATTATTATGAAAATCCAG
>CAZJQA010000066.1:0-5051 GCA_964548285.1 uncultured Muribaculaceae bacterium | reverse complement strand
TTGACTTAGCATTAACATAAGCCAAAGAAATAAACATCATATCATCTAAAACTTTAGGTATATGTTCCATCTTATGCATTTTCTTTAATAAATCTTTTTTAAATAATTTATTCCATGGAGATCCATTTATTTCTAACATAAGTCCACTGTCTTTAGAAATATCAATTTTTTTATATTTAAATTTACACATTTCACGAGAATATAATTTACCTGTATCAAGATCAATTCTATCAAAACCACATATAGCAATATCTGTTTTACTTTTCTTAATTTCATCATATAATTTTTTAGCAAAATCTACTGAAACATAATCATCAGAATCAACAAAACCGATATAATCTCCACGTGCAATTTTAATACCATCAAATCTTCCCTTCCAAACTCCTTCATTTTCTTTATCAATAATAACTAGTTCATTATTATTAGTAAACTTCTTTTGATATTCATGAAGAATATTTAGACAATTATCTGGAGAACCATCATTAATCGCGATTACTTCAACTCCATCTAAAGTTTGATTTACTAAAGTATCTAAACATTTAGGTAAATATTTTTCAACTTTATAACATGGCATGATTAAACTAACTTTAAACTTTTTCATACTTCACCTTCTATATTTCTATTAATTCTATTTTACTATAGTTTTTTACTATATCCATAAATTTCTTAATATCTTCATCTTTTACTTTTGTAAAAACTTTTGGTTCTCTATTTAAAGAATAATATTTTTTATCACCCAAATTATGAATACGAAATATCTCTACTTTAATTGGAGGATATTTCTTAATTAATTCCACTATTAATTTTTGATTATTTAAACTAAAAGTATATTCATTATTAAGAGGAATACGATATATAAAAGGTTTACCACTTTTATATATATTTTCTACATTAGAATAATATATATCAGTATTTAAATTAATACTTTCTTTTGCAAAATTTTTATCTAATACTTTAACATCTATATATAATTCATCAATATATGGCAAACAAGTTTTAATATTACTAGTTGGAACACTTAATGAACTTTCAAAACAAATATTGATTTTTTTATCATGTAATATATTTAATAAAGGAACTAACTCTTTAATTTGAAACATAGCTTCTCCACCAGAAAAAGTTACTCCTCCATTATCTTTTTGATAATATATTTCATCTTTTAAAATAATATCTAATAATTCATTAGCAGTATAATCTTTTCCATAGATACCTACTTCACCATCTTCTAATTGATAACGTTCAATATCATAAGATATATTTTCCGGATTAGAACACCATGGACATCTTAAAGGACATCCCTTTAAGAAAATAGTTGTTCTAATACCAGGGCCATCATTTAAGCAAAATCGTTGAATATTAGTAACTCTTATCATGATAACTTACCTTCATATTCCAAAGTTCTTTTTATAATAACATCTTTATATTCATCTGGTAAATCATTAAAGTAAGCACTAAAACCCCATACACGCACGATTAAGTTAGGAAACTCCTGAGGATTTTTCTTTGCTCTTAATAAAATATCACTATTAATAACATTCATTTGAGTTTCAAAAAAACCTTTATCAATACTTAATTTTAAAAACAAATTAAACTTATCAAAATTCTTTTCAATAAAAGTCTTTGAAACAATAAAATCTATAACATTACCATTAAATGAATTATTACTATAATTTAAAGATGAAGCAAAAGAAAATAATTCTGTATATCCATTACTATATTTATTAATTGATATATGAACATCAAATGGTTCATAATTATGACGACCACATAAAGAAGCTAAAACATTATAAGAAGCTGATATATATGATGGAGCACTTAAACCAAATTTATATTTACCATTAAAGATATTTCTCTTATCATTTAAATAATCACCAACAATATTAATAATATTATTAGTTATATCAATAATATGATCACTATCTTGTCCAAATCTTTCTTTAACATTTTTAATATCTTTTAAAATACTTTCATCTTTAAAATTATTTAAACGTGCATTATTAAGTTCTTTTAAAGTATATTTATGTTCCTTAAAAACAAGTGTCTCTATATTCAAAATAGAATTAACCAGATTAGGTAAAGAAACCGATGTAAAACCATAATTATTATATTTAGCACCACCATTTGATATATCAATACCTCTTTTATTACAACTTGTAATAAATAATGATATCAAAGGATCTTCTTCCCATTTAAAACTATTTTTAATCAAAAAATCTTTTAAATATTCCTCTAAATAAGTTTTATAAACACTTAATAATTTTTTAATATTATCTATCTTATCTAAATCATATTCATCTAACAATTTATTAAAAGGTTTAATATAGACAATTGAATCAACATTGTTTTGATCCAATGAATCCCCTAATATCAAAGGTTCCCAACATGCAGATGTTACATAATTATAAGCATCTTTTTTTTCATAACCAAACTTAATTAAATTATTTATAATAACTTCATCATTTGCAAGCAAAGGACAACCAACACCCGTTTTAATACATGAAAGTGATAATTCCATCAAATCATTAGGCACATCTTTATTAACCCTTAATAAAATCTTCGGATCAGGTATCTGTAAATCTTTTATACATCTTATAAAATAATAAGTTAAATCATTAGTAAAATAAGTATTATCTTCTAACGTACCGCCTAATATTATTATTTGTCCTGTATCTCCTAATAAAGAATTACTCTTATACCAATAATTATCATGTAATTTTAACAAAAAATCTTTAATAATATTTATTATTTCATCTTCAGTATAATTATCTTTATCTTTTTCATAATACTTATCTAACAATAAATCTAATCTTCCAAGTCCATTTAACATATGATTAGTTTGCCATAATAATTGATTAAAGAATAATATACGTTGTAATGCTTCTTCAAAAGACTTACATTTACCATTTTTAATATTATTTAAATATCCTAAATACTTATCTTTATCCAAACGTTTACTATCACTTAATTTATTAATTTCTTTATCTAATATAATATTTATTCCTTCTAATACATTTAATAAATTATTTCTATAATCTATATTATCAATTAACTTTACTTTATTAATTAAATCTTCTAAACTATTATCTAATATAATACTATAATCAATAGTAAAATTATCTAATATTCTCTTCTTATTATTTAATACTTTATAACTATCTATACTATATATAAATCCTTCTTTATTAATATTTATATTACATTTACTTAATAATCTTTTAATTTGTTCTCCCTTAGATAATTTTAAAGATGGACAGTATCTTCTAAAAGTTCCTTTTAAAAAATATATAATAGTATTTAATATCCCATATTTACGATAATACTTATAATTATTTATTAAATGTTTTAATAATGAAGTACCATTTAATTTATCTAATAATAAGTGTTTTAAATTATTCATCTTTTCACCTTCTTTAATAATATATTTAAATTATCTAATATATAAGAATCTCTTAACAAAAGAAGCATAATAAAATATGTTATAACCCCAATTATAAAGACAATAAAAGTATTTAATAAAGACACACCTAAATGTAATTCTATATTATAAATAACAATAAACATAATAATTCCCGCGATTAAATATTTAAATACTCCATTAAAAATCATCAACCAATTAAATTCTTTTCTAGTTACATATAATTCATATATTAAGATGATAGTCTCTGCTAAAACTGAAGCAATTACAGCACCAATAGTTCCAAATAATCTAATTAATATATTATTTAAAACAAAGTTTGATAAAGCCCCAATTACAACCGCAGTAGTAAAATCTTTTTGTCTACCAATTGGTACAAGATACTGCATACCTAAAACATTATTTAATCCAATCGCAATAATTAAAGGTGATGTAAACTTAATAATATTAGAAACTGGATCATAACCATCTCCAAAAAACCATGGAACTAATTTATCCGCAACTGCTATAGTACCTAACATTAATGGAATACCAAGAAGCCAAGAAAATCTAAACGAAGATTTTAAATAATTAATAGTTTCTTTCTTATCACTATTTTTATAAGTATATGCTATACGTGATGCCATAACAGTACCATAAGCAGTTATAATAACAATTAACGCTCTAACTATATTTTGTCCTTGTTCATAAAACCCGACATCATTCATATTACCACTTATAACGCCAATCATCGTTTTATCTAAAACAGTATAAACTTTAATAGCTATCTGAGGAATAAATAACATCAATATTGGTTTCAAATGCTTCTTTAAATTTAATTTTTTAAAATTAGGTTTATTTAAATATTTAGGAACATATATCCACATAGTAATATTTCCAAGTAATTCAGAACCCGCAAAAATAGTAAAATAAATCCATAAATCGTCAGTTTTTTTAACTAATACAAAAATAAGAATTATACTTAAAACTTTAACTATCAGATTACGAATAACCGTTTTATCAAATTCTTCAATTCCTTGTAAATACCAACTTATATCAAAAACATTAGCAACTAAATATATCAATAATATTTGATAATATAAACTTAATGTACCATCTAAACAAAAAGAAAATCCATATAATAAAATAGATATAAACATTGATATTAATTTAACAAAAAATATCTCATAAAAAACTTTACTTTGTTTTTCTTTATCATCTTGAACATAAGCTATTTCACGTTGACCATACAAAGTAGTTCCAAGACACCCAAATAAAACAAAGTATGTAACAATAGAATTAGTAAAACCATAAATACCAATGTTTTCTACTCCAAGAACTCTTGATAAATATGGAGTTGTTAAAAGTGGTAATAACAATGTTAATAAATTATATATTAAATTATAAAAATAATTAATTTTAACTGATTTTTTCTTACGCATGTTACTTCCTTTTTTGTTTTAAAATACTTACTTCTTGTATTAAAGTACGTACTTTATTATTAAGTTCTGATATTAAGACAATTTGATATATACTTATTAAGAATAATACTCCAATTAAAGATGCAAAAACAAAATTAGATGCAACTTCAATACCCAGTAAATTAGAAAAATTAACTAACAAATCTGGAAATACAACACATAATAATAAACCAATA
>CAZJQA010000065.1:0-5099 GCA_964548285.1 uncultured Muribaculaceae bacterium | reverse complement strand
ATTTATATTATTAAAGATTTAAATCATCTATAACTAAAGATAAAACTCTACAAAAATCATAAATATAATTTTCATTATTATTTAAAATATTTAACGATAACTCTATACATTGATTAGAGTATTTTAATTTAAAATTAGGATTAATATTATATACTTCTAAGAACAATTTATCTCCTTTTATTAATGATGAAATATCCTTAGGTATAATTACATTTATTATATTTTTAGTTTGAATAACATTAGTTATATTTAATTTTTCTGCTAGTTTTTCAAACCATTCTTCATACATATATTTTTCCATTTTTAAATCAATATGTCCAAATCTATCCTCTAATTCTTTCTTAACTTCTCTTAATTTATCTAAACTATCAATTTCATTAATCTTTTGATGAATTAAAATTTTTATTGATTCATCATCTACATATGATGAATCAATATGTGTATCCACATTTATTAATGTGTTATTTTCTTCTTCTTCATTTGGAACAAATTCTCCTTTTAATCGTTTGATTTCTTCATCAATCATTTTCATATAAAGATTAATTCCAACTGTTTCAACAAAACCTGCTTGTTCACTACCTAAAATGTCACCAGAACCTCTTATAGACAAATCTCTCATTGCAATTTTATATCCACTTCCAAGTTCAGTAAAATCTTTAATAGCTTGTAATCTTTTTACAGCAATATCATTTAACATTTTATTTTTTCGATACATTAAATATGCATATGCTATGCGATTACTTCTGCCAACTCTTCCTCTTAATTGATATAACTGACTAAGACCAAAATGATCAGCATCAAATATTAACAAAGTATTAGCATTAGGAATATCAATTCCTGTTTCAATAATTGTAGTACTAATTAATATATCAAACTTATGATTTATAAAATCATCCATTATTAAATCTAAACTATTTTTATCTAGTTTGCCATGAGCATACCTAATTCTTGCTTCAGGAACCAATTTCTTTAATTGATTCATTTTTTCTTCAATAGTTTCTACATAATTATACAGAATAAATATTTGTCCATTTCTTCCTAATTCTTTATATATAGCATCCTTAATTATTTGTTCATTTTCTTGCATTACATAAGTTTGAACAGGATACCTATTAACAGGGGCAGTATCAATAATAGATAAATCTCTTAAACCACTTAATGACATTTTTAAAGTTCTAGGTATAGGTGTAGCTGATAAAGTTAAGACGTTAACATCATTTTTATATTTTTTAATTTTCTCTTTATGCTTAACTCCAAAACGTTGCTCTTCATCTATAATAAGCAAACCTAAATTTTTAAATTTGATATCATCTGATAATAATCGATGAGTACCAAATAATATATCTATTTTTCCATTTTTTACATCTTCTATAATCTTCTTTTGATCCGCAATTTTAGTAAATCGATTTATTAAGGCTATTTCAATTGGATAATCCTTAAATCTTTGTAAAGCTGACTCATATTGTTGTTTAGATAATATGGTAGTTGGACATAAATACATTACTTGATGATTATTTAAAACTGTTTTAAATATTCCCCTAAAAGCAACTTCTGTTTTACCAAAACCAACATCACCACATAGTAATCTATCCATTGGAACACTGCTATCTAAATCACTAAGAACATCTTTTATTGCTCGTCTTTGATCTCTAGTTTCTTCATACTTAAATTGATTAGCAAAAACATCTTCTTCAGGATAATCTATATACTGATCTCCTTCAACATTTTTTCTTTGAGCATATAATTTAATTAATTCTTTTGAAATATCTTGAATTTTTTTCTTAACAGCAAGTTTCTTTTTTATCCATGATGTAGAATTTAAAGAATTAATTGATGGTTTAACCCCATCTCCATCACTATACTTAAAAATTGTTCCTATTTTTTCTACCGGAACATATATTTTATCACTACCCAAATAAGAAATTAGCAAAAAATCTTTTAAAACTCCAGCTATACTTAAAGTTGTTACACCATTATATATTCCTATTCCATGTGCTCTATGAACTACATAATCTCCTACACTTAAACTATTTAAATTGTTTATCTTTCGACCAATATGCAAGTTATTCTTATACTTTATATCTTCTTTTTCTTCAAAAATATCTCTTGAAGTAATTAAAACTAAATTATTAAATATAAAACCATGATTAAATTTTTCATAAATAATATTAATAGAATTATCATGTAAATTAGTACTATCTGTTTTAAATACATTATTAAAAAAACTACAAATATATTCCTCTTGACTTTTTTTCTCAATTGCAAAAACAACAGTTTTATTATTTTCAATATATGAATTAACGTTTTGTTTTAATAATTCAATATCACCATTATAATTTATAATATCATTACTAACATATTTAACTGAATCAATTTTTGAATTATCATCTAAATATATAGTTTTTGAAACTTTTATATCTTCAATATTCCATAAAATCTTATCATTAATATTATTATTATTTAAATCTTCTAATATCTTTTGATAAGAAGATTTTATTTGCTCATTATTATAATTTATCAAAATAGGATTATTTAAATAATCTGCTAACGAACTTTTTTCTATAGTATCAATTTCATCAATAGACTTAATTTCTATTTTATCTAAATTTGTTGTACTAAGTTGAGTTTCCTCATCAAAGCTTCTTAAAGATTCAATATCATCTCCAAATAATTCAATACGGAAAGGGTGATCTTCATCTAATGCAAATACATCAATTATGTATCCACGAACAGCATACTCTCCAGTAGAAGTTACAATATTTTCACGTTTATATCCAAATTTTTCTAAATTTTTTATCAAGTTTTCTCTATTAATTGTTTGCTTATTTTTTATTTCTAATTTGAAAGATGATTTATCATGATAATTAGGTAATAATTTTAAATAACCCATAACATTAGTAACTATAATATTTTTACTTAATTCGATTTTTTCTAAAGTTTCTATTCTTTTATACTTTAATTCCGGAGAAATTGCATCAACAAATATAGGTAAAAAATCATCCATTGGAAACAATAAAACATGATCTGTATAATTTAATAATTTTTTATAAAAAATATTAGCTTCATACATATTACTAGTTAAAAGAATAATATTTTCGTTGTGCTTTATAAAACATTTATATATATATATAGCAGATAATTCCTTTGTAAGTCCGTTAATAACTATATTATTATCAAAATTAAAATTATCTAATTCTTTCATTTAATCCTCTTATTATATAAAGCTATAGTTTTATCAGAACCATTTTTGATAAAACTATAAATTATATCTTTATAAGTTTCAACATTATTATTAAAAATATCTAATTCACTTTTAGAAAATTTTCCTAAAACGTAATTAATTGTATCTTTATTTTTATCATGAGATATTCCTATCTTTAATCTCAAAAAACCATCAGTTCCAACTTGTTGAATTATTGATTTTATACCATTATGACCACCTGATGATGAATTTTTTTTCAATTTAAATCTACCAATATCTAAATCCATGTCATCTTGAATTACCAAAATATCATCTATATTTATATGATAATAATTCAATAATAATGCTACAGTTATTCCACTATTATTCATGTAAGTTGTCGGCTTAACAAATAAAACATCTTCTCCATTAATATTATCTTTAAATAATAAAGCATTAAATTTTGATTTTAATGAAAAGTTTTTAACAAAATAATCTAAAACCATAAATCCTATATTATGTCTAGTGTTAATATATTCTTCTCCAATATTAACCAAACCAACAATTAATTTCATTTTATCAATCCTTTCTAAATATGCCTTTATAAGATTCCATTTTATCAATATTAATTTCTTTAAAAACTTTGCATCCAATATTTGCATTTCGTACAAACTTAAACAATACTAAAATTGGATAAAGTCCTTTATTTGTTGTTATAAACTGAATTTCTTTAATAATCAAATTATAGTTAGATGCAATTGATATTATTTCTTGAATTCTTTCAGGTATATGAACCATATAAAACACACCATGATCTTTTAATAAATAATCAACTTTTTCAAAAATTTGTTTTAAATTAATTAAAATTTCATGTCTAGCATTTCGTTTTAATATATTTTTATTTAACTTACTAGATTCAACTATTTTAAAATACGGAGGATTTGAAACAACTATATCAAAATTATTTCCCGGGAAATAATTATTTATATTTAACACATCATCATTTATAAGTTCAATTTTTGACTCTAAATTATTATAAGATATTGATAATATACCCAAATCATATATTTCTTTTTGTATTTCAATTCCATAAACAAATTTATTATTATTTGCGGCTATTAGAATTGGAATAACTCCATTACCAGAACATAAATCTATAATATTCTTATCACTTCTTTTAATATCCATAAATTCATACAACAATATAGAATCCAAAGAAAACTTAAATGCATCTTTCATTTGATAAATTTTTAAATTATCATAATCAAATAAATAATTAAGTTCAACATTATTTTTCATCTAAAAATATTTCCTTAATATCATCATTTACTAGAACATTATATTTACGATTCAGTATATCTATACTTTTAACAACTCCATCACCATAAATAGTTTTTACTGTTTTTCCAACATATGGCATATTTTTTGAACATTCTAAATAGCACTGATTCTCATACGATAAACAACAAAGTAATCTTCCACATACTCCATTTATTTTTGTGGGATTTAAAGCTAGATTTTGATCTTTTGCCATACTGATAGATACTGAATCTATTCTGTTCAAAAACTTAGAACAACATAATTCTCTTCCACATACTCCAAGACCACCTACTAATGTTGCTTTATCTCTTGCTCCAATTTGTCTTAATTCTATTCTAGTATGATATATTTTAGCTAACTCCTTCGCAATATCTCTAAAATCAACTCTTTCAGGTGCCACAAATTTAAATAGTAATTGTTTTCTTTCAAAATTAAACTCTGCATCTACAAAATTCATATCTGTATTATAAGAAGCACATATTTCTCTTGCTTTTTCTAAAGCTTCTTTTGAATCTTTTGTGTTTTTTAAATAGTGTTCATAATCCTTTTTTGTTGATATTCTCACAATATTTTTTAAGTTATCAACATCAATATTGTC
>CAZJQA010000064.1:2067-5306 GCA_964548285.1 uncultured Muribaculaceae bacterium | reverse complement strand
AGTTTTTTATGAAGACGAGAACAATAATACTAAAGTTGAAGTTAGACTACAAAACGAAGATGTATGGCTAAATGTTAATGCAATTGCCAATTTGTTTAATGTACAAAGACCAGCAATTGTTAAGCATATAAATAATATATATAATGACGTAGAACTTGAGAAAAATTCAACTTGTTCCATTTTGGAACAAGTTCAACTTGAGGGTAATAGAAAAGTTACTAGAAAACGAGAGTATTATAATCTTGATATGATTATATCAATTGGTTTTAGAGTTAATTCTAAGACTGCTATTAAATTTAGAACTTGGGCTAATAAACTTATTAAAGAATATATTGTAAAAGGTTTTAATTTAAACGATGATAGATTCATTAATGGCAATAAATTTGATAAGAAATATTTTAATGAATTATTAGAACGTATTAAAATAATTAGAGTTAGTGAAAGAATGTCTTATCAAAAAATTACAGACTTATTTATTGCAACGTCAACTGATTATAATCCTAAGTCAGAAGAAGCTTACATTTTTTTTAAGATAGTTCAAAATAAAATGCATTATGCTATTACTGGCCATACTGCTGCTGAATTAATTTATGAAAGAGCAAATTCTGATAAAGAACATATGGGATTAACTAATTGGAAAAATTCTCCAGATGGTCTTATTTATAAATATGATGTTAGTATAGCTAAAAATTATTTGAATGAAGAAGAATTAAAGAAATTAAACAATCTAACTAATTTGTTTTTAGATTATGCTGAAGACATGGCAGAAGAGCAAAAAGTAATGACTATGCAAAACTGGATTGATACAACAGATAGATTACTAGAATTTAGAGATAAGAAAATATTAACACACTCTGGTAGCGTTTCTCATAAACAAGCAGTCGAAAAAGCAGAAAGTGAATATGAAAAATTTAGAATTAAGCAAGATCAGGAATATATTTCTTCGATGGATGAAATGTATAAAAAATATTTAGAAGAAAATAAATTATGACGCTTAAATATTACTAGTAAATCACTCAATAATCAATATTATAAAACATAGTAAATTTAAGTAGTATAGGCATATGGAGAGCGTGGTTATTTTAGAAAGAAAATGAAATAGGTGAACATATGAAAAATCAAATAATATTATTTGAAAATCAAGATGTGAAACTTGAAGTGAATATGAAAGTTGAAACTGTATGGCTTTCTCTAGAACAATTAGCTAAAATATTTGGTAGAGATAGGGCAGTTATAACAAGACATATTAATAATATTTTTAAAGATAGGGAACTGAGTAGAAGTGAGGTATGAGCAAAAATTGCACATACCACTAGACATGGTGCTATCGAAGGTAAAAGTCAAACTAGAAAATTGGATATGATTATAAGTCTTGATTATCGAGTTAAAGGTAAAAATATATGGAAGGAAAATAGAAAATGAAATATGAATTAATTAATTCATCTAAAAATGATATTGAAAGATTAATAAAATATAAAAAAGAAACTATTTATGAATTTGCTAATAATTTATCAGAAGAAGAAATAAATAGAATTAATAATTATATAATAACTAATGTTCCTAAATTATTAGATAATTATTTCAATATTGTTATTAATAATAAAGTTATAGGTTGTGTCCTAATAACTAATAAAGATGATGGTAAATTATTAGATGAAATATATATCGAGGAAAAATTTAGAAATAAAGGTATTGGAACTTCTATTATAAAGGATATAATTAGAGAAAATAGTATTGTATACTTATGGGTATATAAAGAAAATAAACAAGCTATATCATTATATAAAAAACTAGGATTTAAAGTGATTGATGAAACAGATTCTAGATATTATATGAAGTATAATAATTCTATTTAACGTAAAAAAGTTTATTATAGATTGAAATTTAAAATACAAGTATTATAATAATTAACGGAGGTTATATGAAAGCAAAAAAATTAATATGGGGATTTTTATTTATAGCAGCTGGTGTATTACTAATACTACATAGATTAAACGTTTTAAATGTTGATATTTTCTTTAACGGATGGTGGACATTATTTATTATTATTCCATCATTTATAGGATTGTTGACAGATAAGGACAAATTAAGTAATTTATTTGTATTATTAATAGGAGTATTTTTATTACTAGGAGTAAATAATATAATTGATATAAATCTTTTATTAAAACTTATTTTTCCAATTATTTTAATATTCATAGGATTATCAATTATATTTAATAATATTAATAATAAAGATATTGATAAAGATATTAGAGAAATTAATAAAAGTAATAGTGATGTTAGAAAATCAATCGCGATTTTTTCTGAACAAAACGTTAATTTTCAAAAAGAAGAATTTAAAGGTATTGATGTAGTTGCAGTCTTTGGCTCTTCAAATTTAGATTTACGTAATATTAAACTTGCTAGCAATCAAGTGATTAATGTCGTTACAATCTTCGGTGGATTAGATATAATAACTGATGAATCATACAACATTAGTGTAAGAGAAACTTCTGTTTTTGGAGGAATTGATGATTCAAGAACTGATTCACAAAAAGATGATAAAAAGAAAACAATAATCATAAATGCTATATGTGTTTTTGGTGGAGTAGACATTAAGTAATCATATCTTTTATAAAAAATGTAGAATTAATAATCTACATTTTTTTTGATTGTAAATCTTAATTATAAAATTGATAGATAAGTACTTTCATGATATACTATCATAGAGGTAATAATATGTTATATGATATAAATAATATTAAAGAAAAAATTGAAAATCATGAATCTAAATATACATCTAATGAAATATATATAATTAATAATAATCAATCTTTATCTAAATTGTTCTTTTTAGAATGCTTACAACATAGTGATATGTTTACTATTGAAAATTATTTTGAAATTCTATCTCCATTTATTAATTTAAATAAAGATTTTGTTTTAAAAATATCATATGACCTAAAAATAAATTTCGCTAAAAAAGCAATAGAGTGTTTTTATTATAAGAATAATAACTATCCATATGATATTTTTATAAATATATGTGATAGTATATACTTACCTAAAGATGTTACAACTTTACTTAAATACAATTTGATCGAATATTTTAAAAAAATACCTCAATATAATTTTACAATTGAAAATGACAGTGATTCCATAATAGAGATACTTCTTGATATTAAAATATATGACTTAATTGAAAATATAACCAATGTCAACAGTGCGTTAAAGATGAAAAAAAGCTTATCTGAAAG
>CAZJQA010000064.1:0-2057 GCA_964548285.1 uncultured Muribaculaceae bacterium | reverse complement strand
TTGTTAAAAGAGTTTCCCTTTAATAAATATAAGCTATCTGAAAATTTAATAGATTTAATGGATGTTTCTGATTTAACGATGAATTCATATAATTATTTGTTTAGATTATTTAGGAAAATATAAGAACAAAGATGAACTATCTAAAATTCTATATAACAAAGTAATGCTTGGTAAAGATGAAATAATAGATAATCTATTTGATTATTATTATTTTATGAATGAAGCATATACAGATCAAGAAAAATTAAATATGTTTAAAAAAGGAGTTTTTTCTTTCAATGATTATTTATTAAGAAATAAATTAATAACAGAGGAAGATATATTTAATATGTATATAAAGGTATCACATATTAATCCTAATTTAGAAATAAAACATTATTTTAAAAAAGAATATGATTATATCATTGCTAAAACATTAATTGAAGATGCAAATTTAGAACCATTTTTCACAAAAAGGTTTAATATTTATCTTAAAGATAAAGAATTATATAATTTAATAAAAGACAAGATTATAAATCATGATATTAAATACCAACAAGTCTTAAAGAAATTTAAGTTTAAGATAGATTTCATTCCTAATGAATTATTTTCATTAATGGTAAGTTCAGGAATGATAAAAGAAATTATAAATAAAAATGATACAATAGAAGTAAATAATGATAAAGTGAAGGACTTAGCTAGACTTTTAAATGAAGTAGATAAGTATTCAATCAAAATATCATTAAGCAAATGTTATATAAATCAAGATGAACTAGTAAAAGTACTAATAAACAAGAAAGATAATGCTAATATTATTAATAATTTAACATATATAGAGAATCTAAATCTTATCAATGATTATTTATATCAAGAAAAAGATATATCATTTTGTAAAATTCTATTAAGAAACAATATTAAATTTGTATTAAAAAATAAAAACTTTTTGGATTTTTATTTTAAAGACAATATCACATGTAAAATCTTTTATGAATATATGGTTAATCAGGAAGATAATAAAAACTTATATACAGATTATATATATGATAAATTACGAAATTATTTAGCTGAATTATATGGTTTAAATGCCAAACATATTGATATGTTAAAGGATATAAGTGGTCCTCAAATATTATCTTACATTAAACATGAAGATATATGGAGAGTAATAAATTTAGATGATGATAAATTTGAAAAAATATTAAATTTATTTAAATATTCAAATTATACCATAAATGATTTTTACCAATTATATGATAGTATTACTGAAAGAATATATCATAAGAAAAACGTAAAAGATTTAAGTATTTTTAATGAAATCTTGCATTATAAAAATGAGAATATGCTTGAAAAAGCTAAGGTATTAATATTGAAATTATATTTAAATACCGAAGATAATATAATTGATAAATTAATTCATCATGGATATAAGACTGATGCCAAAACTAAAGATGAGTTATTTTCACTAATAGAAAGTGATTTATCAAATGCAACGAATATAGGTTTATTACATTTTATAACTAATGAATAAATATTAGCAAAACGTAAGGAATATCATAATTATCATTATTTAGAAAATGAATATGTAAAAAAAGATATGGATATTAATAATATAGTTAATCTAAAAAATGAGTTTAATAGTTCTTTAAACGATATATATGAAAATCCATATAAAATATTAAATTTAATAAATGATAATTATATGGATTTAGAAATAAATAATAAGATATTAGCTAAATATGATTTTGAAAATATGAATATAAAAGATATTATTAAACAATATTCAAAAAAATTATTTAATAAAAAATATATTAGTTTTATAAATGATTTAATTAATTATAATTATATTAAATTAAGTAATAAAGTAAAAAGTAAGATAGATGTAATAAATGAATTTAATATACCTTATAAATTAGATGATAGTAGAAATACTGATAAAATATTATATGCTGATATAATTAAAAATAATAAAGATTATAAAATAGAAGATAATCTTCTAAGTGATTATTTATACATTTACTTAAATAATTTACATTTAGATAAGAGTAAAATTGATACGATAACAAGTACTTTATGTGGAG
>CAZJQA010000063.1:0-5364 GCA_964548285.1 uncultured Muribaculaceae bacterium | reverse complement strand
AAAAGCTTTACGAAATTTTTAAATAATCTTATTGACAAAATGAAAAATAAATAATAAACTTTATATAGCATAGCAGTGTGCTGTGCTGATATGCACTCACGATTACTTCTGAATGCATATCTACAAACCCCCTGAGGCCCTATTGAAATAGGGCCACTTTTTTTTATATTTGTTTTAAAGTGTAATAACTTTCGAAAATAAAAAGTTATTACGGTTTAGCGTAATAACTTTACAAAAATAAGAGGCTTTTATGATTCTATTATTTTAAGAGATGTTGTAAAAAGATTGAATTTAAGAGATTTTTTATTAAACGATGTTTTTTAAAAATATAAAATAGGATATATAAATATTGCATAATATATGTAAATGTAGTAAATTAATATAGATTTTTTGTATTTTTATGGTATAATTTAGACATAATAATAGAAAGAAAGAGGTAATTATGAAGAAAGGTTTATTTTTAAGTTTATTACTTGCTGTATTATTTGTAGGTATGGGAAATGTTAAGGCTTTAGCTTTATTTGGAACAACTACAAATGCTAGTGGAACAGTTTACTCATCAACAAATTCAACATTAAAAGGAGGAAGTGTTTCAATTCAAAATAATGGAGCTAATAGTGCTGCTTATTTAGGAATTGATGCTGATAAAACAATTGCTGCTGGAAAAAAATATCAAGCTACAATTAGTTTTGTAAATTCAAGTTTTAAATTTACAAGCATTACAGCAACAAATAAAGCTGTATGGTCAGTAGATTCAACAACTAATACAGATGGAACAATTACAGTTACATTTACTGCTCAAAAAGATGTAGCTGCTGGACAAGCATTAGTAGCTTTAATTAAATTAGATGCTACAAGTGCTGAAGATTCAGAAAATTGCTTAATCAGTATTAGTGGATTTAAAGAAGTTGATTCTCCAAAATGTAAAGTAGAAAATAATAAATATTATGACGCTAATGGTAATGAAGTTACTAAAGCTGAATATGAAGCTGCTTGTACAAATCCTGAAAATCCTCAAACAGGTGCTGAACTTCCAATTTTAGTATTAGTTGGTGGTGCAATACTTACAGCTGGAATATACTTAATGACTAAGAAAAATAAAATGTATAACATTTAAAACTAAAGAGAAAAATCTTTAGTTTTTTTCTTTTAAAGATAGTAATTAAACTAAAAATATTGTATAATGAGATACGTGAAGAGGTGATCTTATGAAATTTCGTGTATCTCCAAAGGATTTTACGATATTTTTAGTTTTTTGTTTCTTTTTATTATATTTATGTGCGATTGCAGTAGTAAATTTTGTGTCATTTGCAAATGATGGAAGTTTTTCAGGTTTAAATCCTATACCTGCTTTTTATCCTGATAATTTAGGCTTTACAATTTTTATGTTTATTGGAGCTTTAGTAATTATTTTTTCATCTGTATCATCTTATATCTTTGATAAAGATAAAGGCGGGAAGAAATTTTTAAATATAGGTGAAAAAGAGGAAAAAGGTTATTCAAGATGGGCTACAGATAAAGAAATGAAAGCAGAAAAAGATGTAGTTCATATTATCTCTACTGACCAACATATTGATGGAGCAGGTGTTCCTTTAATTAATGATGGGAAAAATTTATGGGTAGATAATAGTGAATATCATAGTATAGTTATAGGTTCTACAGGTTCTGGTAAATCAGAAAGTATTGTTAAACCTCAAGTTAATGTTTTAGCTAAACATGGTGAGTCAATGATTATAAACGACCCTAAAGGTGAACTTTATACTTACTGTGGAGATTACTTAAAAAAACAAGGTTATAATATAGTAGTTTTAAATTTCCGTAATCCTGATAGAGGAAATGCTTGGAATCCTCTTGCAATGCCATATTACTATTACAAAAATGGTAATAAGGATAAAGCAATAGAATTATTAGAGGATATTGCAAATAATATTTTGGTAGATCCAAAAAACAAAGATTCTGCATTCTGGGAACAATCAGGTGCTGATTATTTCTCAGCTTTAGCATTAGGTTTATTTAAAGATGCTAAAGAATCAGAAATAAATTTAAATTCTATTAATATAATGTCTAGTGTTGGAGAAGAAAGATTCCAAGGAAGAAATACTTATATTCAAGAATACTTTAATATGAAAGGGGAATCATCTCCAGAATATATTTTTGGTAATACAACATTTAATGCTCCTGCTGATACTAAAGGAGGAATTTTATCAACCTTCAAACAAAAAGTACGTATATTTTCAACTCGTGAAAAATTAGCAGAGATGCTTTCTTATAGCGATTTTGATATGCGTAAAATTGGAGAACAAAAAACAGCAGTATTTTTAATTATTCACGATGAAAAAACTACATATCATGGTTTATTAACAGTTTTCTTAAAACAATGTTATGAAACACTTGTTGAAGTTGCTCAAACAAATGGTGGAAAGTTAAAATATCGTACTAACTTTATTTTAGATGAATTTGCAAACATGCCTCCTTTGCATGATGTTGATTCCATGGTTTCTGCTGCACGTAGTAGAAATATACGTTTTACATTTATTATTCAAAATTTTTCTCAGTTAAATGATGTTTATGGAAAAGAAGTTGCTGAAACATTAAAAGGTAACTGTGGTAATATTATTTATTTAATTAGTACGGAAATGGCTGCTTTAGAAGAAATAAGTAAGATGTGTGGTGAAGTTAAGAGTAAAGAAAAAGATAAAACTGCTTCAACTCCACTTGTTACAGTATCGGATCTTCAAAAGATGAAGATGGGGCAAATGATTATTAAACGTTTACGTATGAATCCATTTAAAACTAAGATGACTCCGGATTATAAAATGGATTGGGGAATTGATAGAAAAGAAATTGATTTTCCTACTCGTGAAGAAAAAACTGTTGAAACATTTGATTTAAAAACATTTGTTTCTGAGGAGAAAAGACGTCAAATGATTGATAATAAAGAACCTGTAAATGAAGGACTTTTACAAGGATTACCAGATTTTAATCCATTTGCAATGCCTAGATTTAATCCTTTAATGAATCAAAATAATGATATTAATAATTTTAATAAACCAATATCAAGCTTATCTAATGAAGATATTGATAAAATGATTGCTGATATTGATAAGAAATTAAAAGAATTAGATGAAGAAGAGGAAGCAAACAATAAGGTTTCAGAAGATAAAGTTGTATTACCTAAACTTGAAGATGAAACAAATAATGATAGTAATAAGGTAGTTAAAACTGATGATAAACCAAAAATTAATGTTGATGCAGATTCAATTATTATGAATGATAATGTTATAACAGATGATGAGTTCTTTGATGATTTTTTTGGTGAAGAATAATTGTAAAAAAGTGGGCTTTTGTAATATACAAAAGTCTTTTTTTGGCATAACTTATGATAGGTGAGTTAATGAAGAAGTTAAAATTAAGTGATTATAGCAGTGGTATGGGAGTATTAATAGATTTATCAAATAATGGTTATTTTAATAATTATACAAGTCTTAATATTCCATATAATAAATTAATGTTATATTATCAAAAATATCTTGATAAAAATAAAAAATATTATTTTATATGTCGTAATGGGGTTCATAGTAAGATGGCTTCAAAGTTATTAAATTATCTTGGATATAATACAACTTACCTTGAAATTTAGATGACTAATAGTTAAAAGTATTATATAATTATTATGGTGATATTAATGGATTATATAATTATTGGATTACTAGTTTTAGTAATTATTTTATTAATAATAAATATTTTAAAGATTACAAAGAATAATAAAAGTGATATTGAAGTTACTAAAGAATTAATGAATTTTCAAAATAATTTTACAAAAGATTTAGGTGATTTTAAGTATGATTTTTCTAATAATTTAAAAAAAGATTTTGATGAGTTAAATAAAAATGTTTTAGAAAGATTAATTCTAATGAATGAAAAGGTTAATGAAAGATTAGATACTAATTTTGAAAAAACTAATAAGACATTTAATAATGTTCTTGAAAGATTATCTAAAATAGATGAGGCTCAAAAGAAGATTGATAATTTATCAACTGATATTGTTAATTTACAAAGTGTTTTAACTGATAAAAAGACTCGAGGTATTTTTGGGGAAGTAAATTTAAACTATATTTTGTCTTCTGTATTTGGTGAAAATAATAATGGTATTTATGAAATACAAAAGAAGATGTCTAATGGTTTTATCGCAGATTCTATGCTTCATGCTCCTGAACCACTTGGTAATATATGTATTGATTCAAAGTTTCCATTAGAAAATTATCAACGTATGTGTGATAAGAGTTTAACAAAAGAGGAAAGAGAGTATGCCTCTAAATTATTTAAAGTTGATGTTAAAAAACATATTGATGCGATTAGTAGTAAATATATTATAAATGGGGAAACAGCGGATCAAGCAATTATGTTTTTGCCAGCTGAAGCAATATTTGCTGAGATTAATGCCTATCATGAAGATTTACTTAAATATGCTTATAAGAATCATGTTTGGATTACATCACCAACAACATTAATAAGTAGTTTAACAGTGGTTGCAATGATTATTAAAAACATGCAACGAGATAAATATGCAAAAGTTATTCAAGATGAGTTAAATAAATTATCATTAGATTTTAATAGATATCGTGAACGTTGGGATAAATTAACTAAGAGTATTGATAATGTATCTAAAGAAGCTAGAGATATTAATATAACAACAGAAAAAATTACGAAAAGATTTGATTCAATAAATAAAGTTGATTTAGGTGAAATAAAAAAAGAAGATAATGGTTATTTAGAAGATTAAAAAAAGATTGGATTTTTCCAATCTTTTTATCTAAAATATATTAATGTAAATAGACCAATTATTAATGTATATATTGAGAATTTCCAGAAGTTTCCTTTTTTAACAATTTTTGTTAGTAGTTGGAAAGTATAGTAAGTAATTACTCCGGCTATAATCATTCCAATTATGTAAGGCATTAGTAATGATGTATCAGCACCTGTTTTTATGAAGTCCTTAACTCCTAATAAGAAGGATGCTGCACTTACTGGGAAATACAACATAAATGTATATCTTAATGCTGAGTCACGATTTAATTTACATAATAAACAAGCAACCATTACTGTTCCACTTCTACTAATACCTGGTAATAATGCGATTGTTTGCATACATCCAATTATAAGAGCATCTTTAAATGTTATTTCATAATCATTTTTATTACCATTAGCTTTTCTTACTAAAAATAATAGGAATGATGTAATAAGAAAATCAATTCCAAGTACAGTCATATTATTAGATAATAAATCAACTTTATCTTTGAATAGTAAACCAGTTATTCCAACTGGAATGCTTCCTAATATAATCATTAATGCATATTTAAAATC
>CAZJQA010000062.1:0-5401 GCA_964548285.1 uncultured Muribaculaceae bacterium | reverse complement strand
TCATCAAAAATATGTCGCACAATAAATAAAGTATACAAAACAATTTCTAATTCCAATATAACCTTAAATATGATTATTTTAATAATTATATTAATAATATTTTTTACAATTGGATTGCTAACTTTTATTAATCGTTATTCAATAGATAGTATTACTATTCTTCTAATTATATCTTTCATGATTATTCTAGTAATGTTGATAATAATTGCTTTAACAAGTCAAGTAATAATACTATATAACACAAGTCTTAATCTTGAAAAAGAAATATCCTTATGCCATAAAATAATAACTGATTATAGGATAAAAGAACATAACCTAAAGCATCAATTAATAGGAATATTAAATGCGCCTAATAATGAGAAAAGCAAACTTATTAATGATTTATTAATTAAACAAACTAATACGATAATTAATTATGAGAATATTAATATACCTATTGGATTAAATGGAATAATATATGATTATTTAAATAAATATAAAGAATATAAAATAGATATAACTATTAAAAATAATATTAAGAAAAATATAATAAATAAACTAAGTTATAAAAACTATAATTTATTTTGTGAATCACTAGGAATAGTACTAACTAATGCACTTGAAAGCGTTATTGCATGTAAAGAAAAGACTTTATATATAAAAATTTATGAAGACTCTGATTACATCTATGCAAAGGTAATAAATTCATTTAATGGGGTTTTAAATATAAATAAGTTAGGTAATTTAAATTATACTGTTAAAAGAAATGGTCATGGATTAGGTTTATTTTCGTTAATTCATCATAAAAATATTAATGTGAAAATAAGAATAGTTAATCAATATTATAATACAACCATTAAAATAAAAAAAAGAATTATTCGTAAGAATAATCCGTAGAAAAATTATAAAATGTCTTGATCAGCAGTAGGTTCATCCCAGAAAACCCAAATGCAAGCTGTTGATACAGAATTAGATAATAAATCAGCTAATCCTTTTAACATATTTGAGAACATTTTAATCACTTCCTTTCAAAGGCTTTATAATTGTTATACTTCATATTAAATGTTTTATAGGTAAGAGGATTAATGGAAATTGTTTCTAGAAAACTAGCATATATTATAATGTTTTTATAAACTGGAAATTTTATAGAAATAATTAATAGAAATATAAGAATTAGCAAAGACATTTTTTTTGCGTGTTTTCTTTTATCAGCATAAATAAGTGGTCTTTTTTCAGTATCTGCTGGTGCATATAATATAAAATTAATAATAATAAATATCCACAAGATGCATCTAATATTAAGGGGAATTAAGATGTGCTTACACAAAATTGAACCACCATTTAATAAAATAATAGACATAATATAGCATGATAATGAAGAATTCATATGTATACCAAAGCCATATAATCTTTCTATTCCGTAAACAACTAAAATTAATATAAATTGACTATAAGAATTACTTAATAATGCAATTATAGATAAAATTAAAAATTTTGTAATAAGTACATATAATCCTGTAAGACCGTATATTATCTTTTTTCTTTCTTTAGAAGATAAAATATTATTGGTTTCAATTAATTTTAGTGATTTTTCAATAAATATCTCTTTCATAATCACCTCAAACCTTGAAAAGTATACTTTAAATTAAAAAAAAATATTAATGAATGTTTGAAATAAATATTTACTTGATTGAAAAACAAAAAATATAATAATAGCCTACACAATTATAATTTCAGACATAATAAAGTTTATTTTAAACTAACAAATATATAGAAAAAGATATTTGATATATAATGAAATAGTCGTGAGTAAAATGTTATTTGTTTAAGAAAAGTCAATGATGCTGCAGAATTACTTGATAATTCGTAATCAAAATATTTGCACATGATGTAGTAAATCGAATAATTGAGGGGAAGTGAGAATGTGTTACAAGGCAAGGTAAAATGGTTCAACAACACAAAAGGGTATGGCTTTATTGAATATGAAGATTTAGAGGATATATTTGTTCATTATTCTGCAATTAAAAAAGATGGCTACAAGTCACTGAGTGAAGGTGATACAGTAAATTTTAAGCTTATCGAAACAAATAAAGGACTACAAGCAATTGATGTTGTTGATAAAGCTAAAACAAGAATACAAAGTACGTAAGTGCTTTTTTTCATTGGTAAACTAGACTTTTTTTATGATATTTGCTAGAATGTAGATAGGAAGGTGATTATATGAGAATTGATATTCGCGGAGATAAGCTTGTTGTAACAGATGCAATCAAAAAAGCAATTGAAGAAAAGGTTGGAAAGCTAAATTCCTATTTTGCTAACCCAGAAGAATTAAAAGCATATGTGGTTATAAGAGTAAAAAATAAGGATCAAAAAGTTGAAGTTACTATACCAACACCAAAGTTTACCTTAAGAGCGGAAACAACACATGAAGACTTATATGGTGCAATTAACCTAACTGTAGATAAATTAGAAAGACAAATACGTAAGAATAAAACTAAATTACGTAAAAGATTTAAAAATATTTTACAAGAAGAAATAGAAGATATTAATGAAGAAGATAATAAGATAGTAAAACGAAAAGAAATAACTTTGAAACCAATGGATGAAGAAGAAGCAATTCTTCAAATGGAATTACTAGATCATGATTTTTTCATATTTAAGAACACAGATACAGATCATATATCAGTTATTTATCGTCGTAAAGATAATGAATACGGTATAGTTGATACTTTAAATTAAGAGGTTTTCCTCTTTTTTTATTATCTTTGGATAAAAACTAAATAAGTTCACTAATTATCAGCAAATATAATTTACAATTAGTTAGTTATTTGTTAAAATAAGCAATATGGAGGTAAGAAACATGAGTTTTTTAAGAAAATTATTAGATTCTGAGTATAAAGAATTAAAAAAATTTGAAAATATAGCAAATGAAATAGTTAAATTAGAAGATAAATATGCAACTTTATCAGATGAGGCTTTAAAACATAAAACAGAAGAATTTAAAGAAAGACTTGCTCTAGGAGAAAGTTTAAATGATATCTTAGTTGAAGCATTCGCAGTAGTAAGAGAAGTTGACTACCGTGTTCTTGGTGAAAAACCATATTTTGTTCAAATACTAGGTGGCTTAGCAATTCATTATGGTAATATAGCTGAGATGAAAACTGGTGAAGGAAAGACATTAACAGAAACTATGCCAGCATATTTAAATGCCTTAGATGGAAAAGGTGTACATATTGTAACAGTAAATGAATTCCTTGCTAGACGTGACTCTGAATGGATGGGTAATATATTTAGATTTTTAGGTTTAAGTGTAGGATTAAATTTACGTGAGTTAAATGCAACCGAAAAAAAGGAAGCCTATAATGCTGATATATTATATTCAACAAATAATGAAATAGGATTCGATTATTTAAGAGATAATATGGTTGTTAGAAGTGAAGATCGTGTTCAAAGACCACTTAACTTCTGTATCGTTGATGAAGTTGATTCAATTTTAATTGATGAAGCAAGAACTCCATTAATTATTTCAGGTGGAAAGCAAAATTCTAAAAATTTATATATGGAAGCTGATAAAGCAGTTAAATCATTAACAGAAGAAGACTATGATTTAGATCAAAAAAGTAAAAATGTTTCTATTACTGAATCTGGAACTAAAAAATTAGAAAAATTCTTTCATTTAGATAATTTATATGATTATGGAAATTCTGCATTAGTACATCATATAAATAATGCTTTAAAAGCAAACTATGGATTTAAAAAAGATGTTGATTATGTAATTGATAATGGTGAAATTATTATTGTTGATCCATTTACAGGACGTTTAATGCATGGAAGACAATATAGCGAAGGTCTACATCAAGCATTAGAAGCAAAAGAAAACGTTAAAATTAATGATGAAACTCAAACATTAGCAACTATAACATTCCAAAATTTATTTAGAATGTATAAAAAGTTATCTGGTATGACAGGTACTGCTAAAACTGAAGAAGAAGAATTTAGAGATATATATAATATGTATGTTATTCAAATTCCTACTAATAAACCAATTGCAAGAGTTGATTTACCAGATTTAGTTTATAGTACAGAAGATGGTAAATATGAAGCTATAGTAAAATGTATTAAAGAAATACATAAAACTGGACAACCAATATTAGTTGGTACAATATCTGTTGAAAACAACGAAAGATTATCATCAATGTTAAAAAAAGAAGGTTTAGCTCATGAAGTTTTAAATGCCAAAAATAATGCACGTGAAGCTGAAATAATTGCTAAAGCAGGAGAAAAAGGTGCGATAACAATTGCAACTAATATGGCAGGACGTGGAACAGATATTAAACTTGGAAAAGGAGTTAAAGAACTAGGTGGATTATACGTTATTGGTACAGAAAGACATGAATCACGTCGTATAGATAATCAGTTGCGTGGTAGATCAGGACGTCAAGGAGATCCTGGTACTTCTCAATTCTTTGTATCATTTGAAGATGACTTAATGCGTCGTTTTGGTACTGATAAAGTAAAAACAATGGTAATGGCTTTAGGTCTTGTAGGAGATCAAGCTATACGTTCAAAAAGTTTAACAAGATCAATTGAAACTGCTCAAAAGAAAGTTGAAGGCAACAACTATGACATGCGTAAAAATTTATTAGACTATGATAATGTTGTTAACGAACAAAGAAGAATTATTTATAATTTAAGAAATAATATCATTGATAATGAAAGTATCCATGAATCTATTAAAGAAACATTTAGAAATACTATTGAAGATTTAGTAACTGCTCATGAAGTTGATGGAAAAATAAGTGAACAATCTATAGAAGAAATAGTAGAATTTGCTAATAAGAATTACATGAAGACAGAATTTATTAAATTAGAGAATGTTAAAAATTTAAATGTTGGTGAATTAATTGATTATATATCAACAATGATAAATGACGACTATGAACTAAAGATTAAAGATGCTCCACATTTTGAAGAATTTGAAAGAGCTATTTCCTTAAAAATTATTGATTCTTTATGGATTGAACATTTAAATGCGATGGAATCTTTAAAAGAAGGAATATTCTTAAGACAATATGCTCAAACTAATCCTTTACAAGCATACACAATGGAAGGATTTAATATGTTTGAGGAATTATTAAATACAATAGACAGTCGTACAAGCGAATTCTTGTTAAAAGCAAACATAGAACAAAATTCAGAAGTTAAGCAAACTATAAAGGGACAAACAAATGAAAAAGTAGCAGAACAAAAACCAATTAAGAATAAGAAAAAAATTGGTCGTAATGAATTATGCGCATGTGGGTCTGGAAAAAAATATAAAAACTGCTGTGGTAAATAGCCAATATTATAAGGGTTTGCGAGGATTTGAAAAATTCAAAAAATCGTCAAAAATAGGAAATTTGTTTCAAAATTGTTTCCAAAA
>CAZJQA010000061.1:0-5415 GCA_964548285.1 uncultured Muribaculaceae bacterium | reverse complement strand
ATCTATCATAATAAATAGGTATTAACTTACCAGGCATTAGCTTTTTCTCAGACATATTCTCTCCTTTCTAAGGAAGTATTTTACCTCCTACTATAATTATTCAAAAAAAATGTCTGATTTCCTTTATTTTTTTATAATTTACAAAAAATATTTTCGACAAATTTTGATTTATATAAATCACATAGTTAAATAAATTAAATTAAAAAAATTCCTTATTCAGGAATTTATTCAGTAATTTCTTCTATTTTCATTAGGTTAGTAAAACCTATTTTGCCCGCTACTAAACCTGCTGTAATAATAATGGTGTCTCCTTTATTTACTTTCATAAACTTTTTAGCTTCAGCAATTGAAATATCTACTAATTTATCCATATTATTTACAATATCAGCTTTAACTGCGTATATACCATAATTTAAAGCTAATTGATTTGCTATTTCTTCAGTGCTAACTAAAGCTAAAATTGGACAACTTGGTTCTAGGTTAGATATTAATTTAGCGCTTTTTCCAGATATAGTTGGAACAACAATAAGTTTAGAATCTAAACTATTTGCTGCTTCAGCTACAGATTTTACAATAGCCTCTGTTGGTGTACTTACTTTCTTTTCTGCAAAAATATTTTTATATTCAATTGAATTCTCAATACATTCACAAATTTTTGCCATAGCTTTAACAGTTTCAACTACATATTCACCAGTTGTAGTTTCTCCAGATAACATAACTGCATCTGTTCCATTTAATACAGCATTAGCAACATCTGATACTTCTGCTCTTGTTGGTCTTGGATTATGTTTCATTGATTCAAGCATTTCTGTTGCAACGATACAAATCTTTTTATGTTTACGAGCTGTCTTAACAATTGTCTTTTGACATAATGGTAATTTTTCAAAAGGAACTTCAACACCTAAATCTCCACGAGCTACCATTAATCCATCTGATACTTCTGCTATACTTTCAAGATTATCTAAACCCATTTGAGATTCAATCTTAGAAATAATTTTCATATCTTCTCTATTTTGTTCTTTTAATATTTCTCTAATTGCTAAAACATCTTCTTTACTTTGAACAAATGATGCTGCTAGATAATCTCCATCATGTCTACATGCATAAATAATATCTTCTCTATCAACATCAGAGATGAATGGAATCTTTAAATCAACACCTGGAACAGCACAACTCTTTTTAGAATAAAGAACGCCTCCATTAACAACTTTTGCAAGAACATAATCATCATGTTTTTCAATTACTTCTAAAGACATTAATCCATTTTCAAGTAATACGATATTTCCAACATTCATTTGGTCTATAGCATTTTTATGATTAAATGTAAGTTGTTCTTCTGTTCCAATAACATCTTCCTTAACAAGTTTAATAGTATTTCCAGAAACTAAATTAATACCACTTTCTTTTGTAACTCCTGATCTAAATTCAGGGCCTTTAGTATCATATAATATAGCTATATTCTTATTAGTTATTTTTCTTACTTCTTTAACTGTATTTACAGCTTGTTCTCTTTCTTCAATAGTAGCGTGTGAGAAATTAATTCTCGCTACATTAGCTCCAGCTTCTACCATTTTAGTAAATACATCAACTGTATTACTTGCTGGGCCTATACTAGTTACAATTTTGGTTTTTTTCATAATCAATTCACCCTTCCAAAGCAAAACCGCTTTGCTAACTATACACTATTTTGGGGTTATTGTAAAGTTTTTTTAACGTTTTAATATAGCTTGTCCACTATGAGGCCCGAGAATATTTTTCTTACATCTATTTAATGTATACACTTCATCATATTTTTCATATTTAGATGGAACCATTATTTTTTCTTCATCTAAATTTTTATTTATAGTTACTAACATGGAACCTAATTTACTTTCTCGTTCAAACATTAAATAATTTCTATTAATATCTATTAAATTAAAATCTGCTGTTTTTAAAAATTTATTATCTTTTCTAATTTTTCCTAACATCATAATAAATTTCAACAATTCTAGATCACATTTTTCCCATTTTATAGGTTGTCTATTTAAAAGATTACCCAATCCTGTTATTCCTCTTTCATCTCCATAAAAGATCGATAATATTCCTGGCATAAAGTTGAGACAAAAAACATATAATTTATATAAATCTTTTCCTATTTCATACTCTTCTTTTGTCATTTTATAATTATTAAGATATCGATAATCTTCATGTATAGCATTAAAGGCCCATTCAGTATTTTCTCTAAATTCATTTGTTCCAAAAATATTTATTGGTCTTGATATATCATGAGTTGAAGTGAAATTCATTAAAGTATATAAACTTGAATTAGGATAATAATTAATAAAATCTTCAAGAACATTTCGTAATTTATTTACATCATTATATTTAATATATCTAATTAAAGCATCTACAAGAGGATAATCCATCTGAGAATCAAATCCCTTTCCTGAACCTAAATAACCTCTTCCCATTTTCATCGCATTATGCCATACTTCAGCTAATATTAAGCCATCTTTTTTATTACGATGAACAGCCTTTCTTATTAATTCTATATATTCATCACTTAATTCATCAGCAACATCTAATCTTAAACCATCAATACCTTGTTTAAACCACTTGTCAATAACTCCACCTTCGCCACATATATACTTACGCCAATTTTCTGATTTTCCATCACATACAGGCATATTAGGCATAGACCACCAATAACAGAAAGAACTTCCTACTTTTTTGTAAAACGAACCATAATATGAATCTTTATTTTGAAAGGCTCCCTCAGTCTTATATCTTCCGTATTCATTAAAATATTTAGAATCATTTCCTGTATGATTGAATACTGCATCTAAGATAACTTTCATTCCTTTTTTATGAGCTTCATCACATAAAAGTTTTAAATCTTCATTTTTACCAATATATGGATCGATATTTTCATAATCTGCAGTATCATATCTATGAGTAGACTGACTTTCAACTATTGGACTTAAATAGATTATATCTGTTCCAAGAGATTTTATATAAGATAATTTATCAATAATACCCTTTAAATCTCCCCCATAAAAGTCATTATTCCATGTACCAAATTCATCAGGACCTGATACTAATGGATCATTCCAATCCATAATTCTTCTACCTTTAATAGGTTTCATTTTTTCTTTACTACCACGGTTAAATCTATCTATAAATATATGATACATCATAGCTCCTTTAGCCCAATTAGGTGTATCAAAGTTCGATGATAGTTTATCCATATTCTTAGAATCTATATTTTTTAATATTTTTTTGTTCTTATCTAAGTAATGTGTTATTCCATTTATATTGAATTTAAAATATGTTTTATATAACGCACTTGTTTCAAGGTAAATGTTTCCATTAAAGTGTGCATGATATTTATCATTACGATTAAAAAACATTTGATGATATTCATCATTTGGGTATCCTTTAGTACAAAACATAACATTATCAATCCATCCAGCACTCGTAGGAAGTATTACTTCAATGTCGAATAAAGCTCCTTTTTCATCTTTTTTTACTTCCTTAATTATATAATTTGCATCATTCATATTTAAATCATTATTTTCATTAAATATATATTCAGTTTTTTTATATTGTACTGCCATTATCCCACCCCTTTTATTATACACTATAAACATTAAATATATAAATATTTATATGATTATTTCTAAAATAATTAACAAAAAAAGGAACTTTCGTTCCAACTTTAGCATTTTATTCTTTATAACTTATATAATAATTAGTTTAAAGCTTCTTTTAAAGCTTTGATATTATTGTTCATTATATCTATATATGTTACTCCTCTATCAAAATCTTTTTGAGATATATTATGAGCAGAATTAAATTCTAATACTTTAGCTCCTGTTTCTTCAGATATTGTTTTTGCAATATTACCTTTAGATAATTCTATATGGAAAACAACAGGTATATTATCATTTTTTACTTTATCAATTAAGAAAGATATAGTTTTAGCACTTGCCTCAGTTTGTTCTGAACATCCCGGAAAAGCTGCATAATAGCTTAGATTATACTCATCTGTAAAATAACGAAATGGAAATCTATCTCCAATTATTATTTCTTTTCTTTTTCCGTTATTAACAATATTTTTTTTTTCATTATCTACTTCATTTAATTTATTTATATAATTTAAAGCATTATTTTCATATAGATTCTGATTATCTTTATCTATATCAATAATAATATCTTTTATCTTATTAATTATAGTAATCGCGTTTTTAGGACTTGTCCATACATGTTCATCATATTCAGTTTCTTCTTCTTCTTCATCTTCTACTTCCATACCTTTAACATGTTCTTCTTCAACAACATTAACTAAGTCCATTAACTTAACTAATTTAGTTTTTGATGTATCAATATCACCTATAATGTCATTTATCCATTCATCAGAATCTCCACCAACATATATAAACATCTTACTATTATTTATTTTTATTATGTCTTGTGGTGTTGGTTCATAATTATGCATTTCTGTTCCAGGATTTAATAGCATTTTAACTTCAATATTATTGCTATCTTTTGTTATTGCTCTTGCAAAATCATAGCCTGGAAAACTTGAAGCTATTATTGTTAGTTTATTATTTTTATTATTTATGCTACAACCATTTAAACAAAGTAATGATATAAACATAATTGTAACAATTGTTATTTTATATATATTTTTCATTTTTCCTCCATCTTTATATAATAATTTTATCTTGTAACCCTACAATTGTATTAATTCGCTTTACAATGCTTACAGATACCAGTAATTATAATACAATCTTTATTTAAATTAAATTGATGTTCTTTTACTATATGATTAGATAATTGTTCTATACAATCACAGTCAATATGAGTCATATTTCCACATTTATCACATTTTAAATAGAAATGATTTTTTTTATTACATTCTTCTAAATATTGATAATATGTAATATTATCTTTATTAATATTTTTATTTATTCTACCTTCATTAACTAATTTATCTATTTGACGATATATTGTTGTTAATCCAATTTCTTTATTCAAATCATTATAAAGATCTTTTACTCTAAACTCATGTTTTTTCTTTTTAATAATAGATAATATTAATTCTTTTTGTTTAGTATTATAATTTGTACTTCTTGTCATATAGTGCCCTCTTTCAATTTGAAAATGATTTTCGATTTTGATTATATCATAATTTATTAAAAAAGCAAAAAAAATCGTAATAAACTAATATTACGATTCATTTTTTAAAGGTATATCATTATTTTATTTTCTTTATTATTTTTATTCATTTCAATTTATATTTAAAAAAGATGTACACATTTAAATATTGTATACATCCTTATTTCACTTACTTTCCACAGCAGTTTTTATATTTTTTACCACTGCCACATGCTCCCTTTTTGAGCATATTATCACTATATTTGGTACATATAG
>CAZJQA010000060.1:386-5432 GCA_964548285.1 uncultured Muribaculaceae bacterium | reverse complement strand
CATTATTAGTAATAAATCCACTTTTTGCTTCAATAACATCAGGTATACGATTAACTACATCAGCACATGTAAGTTCAACAGTACATGGACTTTCATTTACAAGACTTGTAGTTGGTTCTCCATAAATAGTCCAACTATTAATATCTTTTTCATCATTAGTATATACTTTACCAATACACTCTACTTCTATTTCAATATGTTCTTTTGTAGAAGCAATAACTACAGCATTCATCCCACGAACCATACCTTTTTCTAAGTCCATATTAAGTGTACTACTATTAATTTTGTTTTCACAAACAACAGGTATATGTTCTTCTTTAATACTTGTTAAAGTTAATCCTAATTTATCAACTAATGAACCAACTACATTCCACATATAACTTGGATAAAAACTTTTATCTTCCATTAATGATTTTATTTCATCTTCACTTAAAACTTTACCAAATTCTTTATTAAACTCATCAATACTTAAACCAGCTCCATGAGCTTTTGCAAGAGCAATACCATAATCTTCAACATTATATGATGATAAACCTTTTATCTTAGTAATTCTATTTGTTGAAGCACAAATATTTAAAACAAGTTTATTCCAAAAAATATCTTGATATCCCGTTCCCAATATACTAACATTATATGCTTTAGCTAAAGTATCCAATTTCTCATACAATTTATAATTAGAATTAATAGGATAAAAAGCTTCTTCACAAGTAGTTATTACATTAACACCATTTTTAACACATATTCTAATAACTTTTTCTAAATCATTTAAAAAACTCATAGTAGTAATAATAGCAATATCTGGTTCACAATCTTTTAAACTATTATCTAAATTACTAATATCTTCTACAGTAATACCAACATCATGAGTTTCCATTATACTTCCAATATCTTTCCCTATAATATCAGAATTAACATCAAAAGCTTTAATAACACTTCCCTTTTTTTCGTAAATATATCTCATAATATATTTACTCATCTTTCCACAACCTATTTGGACTACTTTAATCATATAATCAATCCCTTTCTTCTAAATTAACATTTTCTTCTTTTATCAAATCTTTAAATTCAATTTTAAATCTTTCTATTTCTTTTACTTTTACATCTTCATAAATATTACGAGCATTACATATTGCTTTATAAATATGCTTAATCTTAACTTCAGGCAAGTTATCATACTTAGCATATGTAAAAGCATTAGACAATATTGTTAAACATATATCTGGATATCTAGATGAAACCTCATATACTCTTTTATATTCATCAGTCATTTCAACAATAAATTTCATAATCTTTTCTTTTATAAAATCAGTATAATTTAATTTCATATTCATCTTTTTTTCAATCTTCGGTAATGTGCCCATTAATATCTTAACAGTTTGTTCCTTATTAGTTTCTAAAACATCAATCTTTTGAAATCTTCTTAAAAACGCTCTATCTTTTAAAATATATGTTTCATATTCTTCTGTTGTTGTCGCACCTATCATTTTGATTGTTCCACGATCTAATCCAGCTTTTAACATATTAGCAAAATCAATACCACTATTAGAAGTAGTGTTCTTATTAACAAGAACATGAGTTTCATCAATAAATAATATTACATTTTGAACTTTATTTAATTCTTTAACTAATAAATCAATTCGAGATTCTGTTTGACCATCAACATTCAAATTACCAAGCAACGATGTAATATTAATTTTTATTATTTGCCATCCCTTTAAAGCATCAGGAACTAATCCTTTTTCAATACGATATGCAACACCTTCAACAATTGATGTTTTACCTATACCAGGTTTACCAACTAATAAAGCACTTTTTTCTGGAGTTAAAAGAGTTAAAATAACTTCTTTAATTTCATCATCACGTGCAATCGCGGGATCTGTTATATACTCTTTAGAAGTCATATTTTCTCCATAACGACTAAGAACACTTATATCTTTTTTTTCATCATCGATTATTAACTCTTCCACCTTAATCACCTTCTTTATATTATCATAAAAATTCTTTTAATAAAAGATAGAACATGTATCTTCATTTATAAAATCTTTACTATCTTTATTTGTTATATTAATACTCGATATTTCATTTTCACTAAAGATACTATCTAATGATGTATCTATATAAGCTTGATACGTTTTAAAATGAAATTCATAATATGAACCAACCATTATATCTTTAGCAATACTTTTCTTTAATTTAACTGTTCCTAATTCATCATTTGATGATAAAGCAACATTTACATAATCATCTTCTTTAGTAGCTTTAATTAAGTCTACATAATATGTTCTAGTAAATTCACATGAAAAATAATTTTTAGCCTCGCTATAATATTTTTGTCTATTCTTCTTTATTATATTAATATTATCTGAATTAGAAACTATCTTAATCGTAGGTTCTATATAATAATTATAAACTTTCTTTTCACTTAAATCCTTTATAAGTTGTTTTAAATAAAGATTCTTATAATAAATATTTTTTATCTTATATCCAAGATGAACAAAATTTCCTTCTTTATAAATATCAGTTGCCATCATCGTACCAACCGGATAATATTCATATAACACTTTAACATTTTCTTCTTCTTCATCAACTATAAAATCAGCTATATTAGCTATAAAAACTGTATTTTTATCCATAGTTAATTCTTCAGTTAAAACATCTGTTTTTATATATTTTGGAGGTCCATTTACAAATTCTGTATTTTCAACATCATAAGTTGAAATAAATACTCCAACTACTAATAAAACAATTAATATAACTATTCTTATAATAAGTTTAATACCATTATTCGGTTTATCAATTATAAAATTATATAATAATATAAATAGAATAACACCTAAATATAACAAAGCAAACATAATTATATATATTCCAAAGTATGTTACACCATGTATTAGCAAATATAAACATAACATTAATATAATAAATATTACAAAGCAATATATACTTATTCCAAAAATTAAAACACTAGAAAATAATTTTAAAATAAAAACAATATATTTAAGAATAGCACTATTCCCATCTTTCTTAATTTTATCATTTGGCAAATCATAACTTTTCAAATAACGTGCATCAAATATTTTAATAAAACTATAAATAGAAAGATAAAAATAAGAAAACTCTAAAACCACATTCCAAATATAGTAAAAAAAACGATTAAATGGTGATGGTAAAATATTAAAAACGTTTTTACCTAACTCACTTAAAAAAGATACAGGATAATAACAGAAAGATATTAATAATAATATCAAAAATATTTCAACTACCATTCTTAATATTTCTTTAGGAGTTTTAATCGCTACCATATTAATTATTTTATGATAAGTTGTACGTAACTTCTCAGAAAAAATATCTATGACTTCACTGTTCTTATTTTTTTTAACACTTTTAGCAGTTTTTAATAATTCTTCACTCAACCAACTAGGATCACCATAAGATTTAACAGCATCTTCTTCACTCATACCATTCTTTATTTTATCAGTAATAAGTTTATCATAATCATAAAGAATATCATTTAACTCTTCATCACTTAATTCATATAAATTTTCTTTTAATTTTTTTAAAAACGTTCTCTTTTTCATTTCTTACTCCATATAAAATTTAACATATAAGAATTAAAAAGTCAAAAAAACTGCTAGAATATCTCTAGCAGTCTATAGTAGTTCCTATGGCAAAATAATTTACTATTAAAAATTTAAAAGCGTAGGTTTTAGGGTTAAGTGTGTTATGAAATACAATAGAATATCAGGAACTACTGCCAAGTCCATTTCTTGCTTGGCACTTAATACTATAAATACTTTTAACTAAAGATTCAACAAAAGATTTTGACAAGTTTTGTCGAATTATGGAAGAAAAATATTTTTTTAACTTTTTTAACATTTTATATTGACAATAATAAGGTAAATGCTTTATAATTTACTTGTTCTTGCTTAATTAGCTCAGTTGGTAGAGCATCCGGCTGTTAACCGGCAGGTCGTAGGTCCGAGTCCTACATTAAGCGCCATGTGATTATTAAAGATTCTTCGGAATCTTTTTTTCATGTCTCTTTTTTATATAAAAAGAAAAGACCATGTAATCTCTTACATAGTCTTATTAATACATCACATGGTGGCTCCAACGGGAATTGAACCAGTGACACAAGGATTTTCAGTCCTCTGCTCTACCGACTGAGCTATGGAGCCATTATGGCGGTTCGTACGGGAGTCGGACCCGTGATCTCTTGCGTGACAGGCAAGCGTCATAGACCACTAGACTAACGAACCATGGTTGCGGAGAAAGGATTTGAACCTATGACCTCCGGGTTATGAGCCCGGCGAGCTACCAGACTGCTCCACCCCGCGATATAATTAATTGGCGCAGGAAAAGGGATTCGAACCCCTGCGACGATTGCTCGTCCTCTCGGTTTTCAAGACCGATCCCTTACAACCAGACTTGGGTATTCCTGCATTGTTCTCAATGAACAAGTAAATTATAACATAATAAATTTATAAGTGTCAAATAAAAATACTCTATTTTTCCCAATAATATGAATTTTCTCTCGGATTTTATCTTTTTCGACAGCATTCGACAGCATTCGACTTTTATTTTTTGCTATAATCAAGATGTCTTAGGAAGGAATATAAAAATGAATGCATTAGAATTAAATGAAATTATAAGTATAATTGACAAAAAACTTGATATATTATTAGACAAAATGAATGATAATGATTATTTATTATTAATTAATAATAATAGATTATTAAAGAGATATGATAAAATCGCTTATATAGCAGATTGTTTTAATTATAAAAACATCTATTTTCTTATATCTAAAAAACAATATAATTCAATATCTGATTTTTTAGATGAAGAAATTAATAAACTACAACCATTAAAAAATTGTAGTTTATTATAAACTCCTTAAACCAAAAAAAGAGAAATAACTTTCTCTTTTCAGACTATTGACAAATAGGTTCATATTTTGAATCATTTGTCTTTTTATTTAATAATTTAAGTAAAATATGAGTATAATCTAGTGTGTATACTAGATTATACATAATGATGTAACGC
>CAZJQA010000060.1:0-376 GCA_964548285.1 uncultured Muribaculaceae bacterium | reverse complement strand
GTTAATACACGCATAAAGGAGAGTCAACTTACGATGGACTCTTTCTTTTGTTCTAAAGTATGTATTTCTTAATCCATACTTCATTGTGATTTGTTAAGTTTTCAAATGATTGATAATGAGTAAGATGTCTCTCTTCTCTTAATTTCTTAATTAAATTTCCAATTTTCACTGGTTCTATTATAAGCACTTCACATTCAATAGAGTATCATAGAAAATCATTTTTTCAATGAATTTAATCTATATTTTCAAAATGTCACTAATAGGTTCTAATTTCATCCTTTTCAACAATATTTGTTTTTTCAAATTCTGTTCATAAGTTTTATAATCATCTAAAACTTCACTAACCACTTCGGCAATCACAGAATCATAAGGTTGA
>CAZJQA010000059.1:0-5569 GCA_964548285.1 uncultured Muribaculaceae bacterium | reverse complement strand
AAATTTTTTATATAAACTTAGTTGGTATAAAAATAATATTAATGATAAAAAAATAACAATAAGATTATCTGATTACCAAGTAATAGATCCTGAAATATTTTTTTATTATGATAATGAAAAAGTCACGGTAAAAACTATTAAAAAATATGAAAAAGATAATCCGGGTTTTCTTAAAGAAAAAAAATATCTTGAAAGAATAAAAAGAACATGTACTCTTTTATTGGAAATAATTAAAGTTAAAATAGGTGTTCAAAATGAGACATATAAATCAGGGATAAAATTATTATCACAATATAAAGATAAGATGAATGAATATCATAATTTAACTAAAGATTATTTGAATGAAGAATTATTAGAAGTTAATACGGAATTAGAAGATGTAAATACATATGATAATGAGTTGTTAACTATTAATAAAGAAATTGCTAATATTAATGATAAAGATATAATTGAAAAATATATTTATAGATTAATTGATTTTTTAAAATCATTAGAAACTAATAAGGATTTTATAGAAAATAAATATGAACTTATTAAGATACCTTTAAAGATAGAAGAGTTAGATAATAAAATTAAATATCTATATACATATAATAATAAAATAATAAATAAACATGATATTAATAAGATTAAGGAAGAGTTAGATAATATTAGTAATAGTTCAACAATTAATACAATAGTTAGTTTAAATAATTATATAGATAATGAAATTAAACGTATTAATGAGAAATATAGTGTAGTAAATGAATTAGATATTAGAACTGTTGCTGATTATTTTATAGAATTTGATAATCTAAATATTAGAGAGAATGTAGGTTTAGATAAAGATATATCAAGTGATAAAATAATTAGTATGTTAAATGAATCATATAATAATAGAACTAATGAAGATAAGAATATTTTGATATTGTATCATTCTATTTTAAAAAAAATTAGAATATATTATTCACTTAATAATCAAGAATTATTATTTAATAGTGTAAAAGATCTTAGAGAAGTATTAAATAATCCTAATAATATATTAATAACTATAAAGTATTTTAAAAATATTAATTTAACCTCAGTAGATAATACAGTTAGTTCATTAATTGATGAACTTGAGAAGATTAAGAATATTAAAGATGAAGAATTAGTTAGTGATATTACTGTTTATTTTAAATGTAGTAAGTATCTTGATGATGTTAAATATATTGAAGCATCTAGTAAAAGTAGTTTAGCTCCTTCTTTAAAGTTAGAAGATAATGAATTAAATTATATAGTTAAATTAAAAAAGGGAAGTAAAATATATTATATACCGGATTCTATAAGTTATGATGTAATGGAAGATGATTTGTTAATATTAAAGAATAAAGAACCTTATTTTATAATTGATATGGAAAAAAATAAAATAATTAATAAGAATTCTGATATAATAAAAGTAGTTAATTATACATGTAAATTAATTAAAAAGGATGATTATTCATGTATGAGTGATTATAAGAATACAAAGGTATCAAGATATATTAATATAGAAATTGGAGGGAAGGATGAAGATGAATAAATTTATTGAAGAATTAACTAAAAAATTGTTTCTTTTAGAAAATAATGTTTTAAATGAAGAAATAAAATATTATGAAAATGATATAAATAAAAGAATAAATAATGAAAGTATTGATAGTATTATAAATAGTTATGGTAATATTGATATAATTGCTACTAATATATATCATAAACATGGAATAGATTATAAAAAGATTAATAATAAAGAATCAAGAATATATAAAATGTTTCAAGAATTAGTTGAAGTAATACATAATATTATAGATGAAATGGGTAGTAATAATTTTAAACAAAATTTAAAAATTATTATTGATATATTAATATTGTTAGCATTAATTGCTTTATTAAAGATACCATTTATTGCATTACAAAACATTGGTGAAACATTACTGGGGTATTTAAGTGTACCTGTTTTAATAACGATATGGGACTTTGTTTTAGATATGGGATATATAGTCATGGCAATTATTATATTTGTTAATATTTTTAATAAGTATTTTAAGAATATTAAAAGTAATAATAAAAAAATGTCAGGCAAACCTCTTGAATCAATTAACTTAGAAGAGAAGTAATTATACTTCTTTTTTTATAATATAAACAAAAAAATCTTGCAAAATGGAAAAAATTGGTGTATATTCACTAGGTATAACGAAAAGGGAGTGTTTATATGGATAAGATTATTAATATTGCTGTAGTAGCGCATGTTGATGCTGGTAAAAGTACTTTAGTTGATGCTTTATTAGGACAAAATGGAGCTTTTAAAGCATATGAGACAGTTGTTTCACAAGTAATGGATAGTGATTCTATTGAAAGAGAAAGAGGAATTACAATTTATTCTAAGAACTGCTCAATTAAATATAAGGATTATAAGATTAATATTGTTGATACTCCAGGACATGCTGACTTCTCAAGTGAAGTTGAACGTGTTATTAAAACAGTTGATACTGTTGTTTTGATTGTAGATTCTAAAGAGGGACCTATGCCTCAAACAAGATTTGTCTTAAAAAAAGCTCTAGAACAAAACTTAAGACCAATTTTATTTATTAATAAAATTGATAAGAAAGATGCACGCCCTGAAGAAGTTGTAGACTTAACATTTAATTTATTTACAGAATTAAATGCCACAGATGAACAATTAGATTTCCCAATTATTTATGGTATTGCTAAAGATGGTAAATGTGGATATGAACCAGATAAAATTGAAGATAATATTGAACCATTATTAGAAACTATTTTAAAACAAGTAGAACCATTTAAAGGTAATGAATCTGATCCATTACAATTACAAGTAAGTAATCTTGATTATGATAATTTTTTAGGAAGAATTGGAATTGGACGTATTACAAGAGGAAGTATTAAAAATGGTCAAACTGTTTCATTAGCAAGAAATGATGGTAAAGTAGAATCATTTAGAGTATCTAAATTGTATGTAACTGAAGGAATTAATCGTGTTGAAAAGCAAGTTGCTTATTATGGTGATATTGTATGTGTTACAGGTTGTAGTGATATTATGATTGGTGATACTATATGTGATCCAAATAAGATAGAAGCTTTGGATCCTATTGTAATTGATAGACCTACACTTTCAATGAATTTCTTGGTTAACAATGGTCCTTTTGTTGGACAAAGTGGTAAATTTGTTACATCAAGACATATTAAAGAAAGATTAGAAAGAGAATTAGAAACTAACGTAGGTTTAAAGGTTGAAGAACTTCCTGGAACAGACGGATATAAAGTAAGTGGTCGTGGAGAACTTCATTTATCAATATTATTAGAAAATATGCGTCGTGAAGGATATGAATTATGTGTATCTAAACCTGAAGTTTTAATTGAAGAAATAGATGGTCAAAAATTAGAACCATATGAGAATGTAATTATTAATTGTCCTTCTGATTATCAAGGAACTATTATAAATGATCTACAAGAAAGAAAGGGAGTATTAACTGTTGTAAGTACAAATGATGATGGTTATGCTCATTTAGAGTTCTCAATTCCTACTCGTGGATTAATTGGTTATGGTAGTACTTTTATTACAAATACTAAAGGTGAAGGTACTATGGAACATAGTTTCTCAGAATATAAGCCTTATGCTGGATTTATAGCTGAAAGAAAAAATGGTGTATTAGTTTCTATGGAAAATGGTAAGACTTTAGGTTATTCACTATATAATTTACAAGATCGTGGTACTTTAATTGTTGGACCGGCAACTGATGTATATGTTGGAATGATTGTTGGTATTCATAATCGTGATAATGATTTAGATGTTAATCCATGTAAGAATAAAGAAATGTCTAATACAAGAAGTAAAGCTAGTGATGATGCAATAGCGCTTGTTCCACCAAGATTGTTTACTCTTGAAGGTGCATTAGAATTTATTGCTAAAGACGAATATGTTGAAGTTACACCTGATGCTATACGTTTAAGAAAAGCTATTCTTGATCCAAAGATGCGTGGACGTAATAAATAATGCCTAAATATAGGCATTTTTCTTTTGCAAAATTTAACTTTAAAAAGAATAAAATATAATGTATAATTATAATACAAATAAAGATTGAGAGGTGTTTATAATGAGAGAAATTAAAAAATTATGGGATAATAATCGTGTTTTATTTGTGTTAATATCAATAATTCTTATATGTTTTATTATTATTGGAATTGTTGGTATAAAATTGTTTGTTGGAATTAATAATAATGAATATGGTAATCGTTTAGAAGGAATGAAAGAGTATTCTTTGAAAGAAGAAGATCGTCTAAAGATTATTGATAAATTAAAAGAAGAAGACACTGTTAGTGATGTGAGTGTTCATACTCAGGGTAAAATAATATATATTAAAATAAACTTTCATGATGTTTCTTTAGAAAGAGCTAAAGAAATAGCTGTAACATCCTTGGAAGTTATAAATGAAGATTATCAAAAAAAATATGATATTCATTACACTATTAGTGAAGAAAAAAGTGAAGATAATGATGGTTTTATCTTGATGGGTGCTAAAAATATAAATAGAAGTTCTGTTATTTGGGGTTTGAACAGAGCTTTTAGTGAAGATAATGGTGAAGAAATAGAATGAAAAAGAAAAGAATAAGTATTGTTTTAGGAATACTTTTAATCCTATTAGTTGTTGCTATATATTTTTATCTTAATGATAAGAATAGATTAACGAGTGAAGAAAGAACATGGGTTAGTGATAATCAAACTAAAGTTAATAATGTTTATGTATTAAATAATGCTAATATATTTGGTAAAAACGGAAATGGAATTTATTATTCTTTTATAAAAGATTTTGAAGATAAATATTCTTTAAAATTAAATCCTATAATAATTAATGGAGAAGAAGAACCAAGTGATTTAGCTTTAAATGTTGGTAATAGTGAACCAACTAATGGTTTTACATTTTATAAAGATCATTATGTGTTGATAAGTAAAAGTGAAAAATTATTATCTGGGTTAAATAAAATAACAAGTGAAAAAATTGGGGTTTTATCTTCATCATTAAATTATATTAAAAATTATTATAATTATAATTATGAAACTTATGATAATTTATCAACTTTATTTAATGCTTTAGAAAGTGGAGATTTAACTTATGCAATTGTTCCACGTATAGAAACTATTGATACTATTTTAAGTAAGAAATATACAATTAATTATCATTTAAGTGATTTAATTAGATATTATTATGTATCATCACCTAAGGAAGATACTTATTATAATGTAATAAATAAGTTTTATAATACATGGAAAAATGATTTTGAAAACAATCTTTATCAGGAAGAATTAAAAATATTTAAAGATAATTTAAATATATCTGATTCTGAATTATCAACTTTACAGAAAGATAATTTAACATATGCTTATAAACAAGTAATGCCTTATGAAGTAGGTTCTAGAACATCTTATAGTGGTATATTAGGTGTATATTTAAATAAATTTTCTAAATTTGCTGGGATAGAAATTGATTTTAAAAAATATAATAATGATAATAGTATTGTAAAAGATATTAAAAATAAGAAAATAGATTTAATTAGTAAT
>CAZJQA010000058.1:0-5585 GCA_964548285.1 uncultured Muribaculaceae bacterium | reverse complement strand
AGATAATGCTTTAAAAAAAATTAGAGAAAATCCTAAAACTAGATTTTTTAAAAATTGATTTTATATTTAGAAAATGATATATTAATCTAGCATTACATAATATAATAAAAAGGGAGATGAGATAATGATTAAATTATTTAAAAAGTTAAATGTAACAAATATAATTTATATTATTATATGTATAGTACTTGTTGCTTTAAGTGTTAATTTAGATTTAAAAATACCTGATTATATGAGTGAAATAACTAATTTAATTAAAAGTGAAGGTATTTTAAATGATATTCTTATAGTGGGATTTAAAATGGTTTTATGTGCTTTTGGAAGTTTAATAGTTACAATTGTAATTGGTTATTTAGCTTCTAAAATATCAGCAGGTTTTTCAAAAAAATTAAGAGAAGCTATTTTTAAAAAGGTAAGTAAATTTTCTCAAGGCGAGATGAAAAAGTTTGGTATTGATAGTTTAATTACGAGAACAACTAATGATGTTACTCAAGTAGAAATGCTTATAGGAATTGGATTACAAATGTTAATTAAGGCTCCAATTATGGCTGTATGGGCAATATCAAAAATATTAAATAAAAGTTTGGAATTAAGTATATTTACTGGTATTTGTGTTGCAATTTTGCTTGTCATTATAGTAATTATTATGATACTTGTACTTCCAAAGTTTAGTATGGTTCAAAAGTTAATTGATGATATAAATCTTGTATCACGTGAGAATTTAACAGGTGTTCGTGTTATACGTGCTTTTAATGCTGAAAGTTATATGGAGGATAAGTTTGATAATAAGAATAAATTATTAACTAAGACTCAATTATTTAATCAAAGAGCTATTGGTTTTATTTTCCCTTTTATTAATTTTATAATGAATTTTTTATCATTGGGTATTTATTTTATTGGAGCTTTGTTAATAAGCACTTCGATAATGTCATTAAAAATATCAATGTTTAGTAATGTGATTGTCTTTACTAGTTATGGTATACAAGTAGTATTATCATTCTTGATGTTAGCTGTTATTTTTATGATTGTACCTCGTACTGAAATATCTGCAAGAAGAATTAATGAAGTGTTAGATACTGACTTAGAAGTATTAGATGGTAATGCAAATATTATTCCTAGTGAAATTGGAACTGTTGAATTTAAAGATGTTTCTTTTAAATATCCTGATGCTGATGAATATCTTCTTAAAGATATTAGTTTTAAAGCTAATAAAGGTGAAGTAGTTGCGATTGTTGGGGGAACAGGTTCTGGTAAGTCTACATTAGTTAATTTAATTCCGCGTTTTTATGATGTGACTAGTGGGGAAATCTTAGTTGATAATATTAATATAAAAGATTATAAATTAAATGATTTACGTAGTAAATTAGGTTATATTCCACAAAGGGCATTTATGTTTAGTGATACAATTACAAATAATGTTTTATATGGAACAGTAAATTCTCATAAGTCTACTATTAAAGAAGCTAAGGAAGCATTAAAAATTGCTGAAGCAAGTGAATTTGTTGATAAGCTTGAAAATAAAATGGATTATAAGATAGCAAGTGGTGGAACAAACCTATCTGGGGGACAAAAACAACGTATTTCTATTTCTAGAGCTTTAGCTCGTAATCCTGAAATATTAATTTTTGATGATTCATTTTCGGCATTAGATTTTAAAACAGATTCTAAACTTCGTGAAAATATTCGTAAAAATATGAAAGATAAGACCTTATTTATTGTAGCTCAAAGAGTAGGGACAATTATGAATGCTGATAAAATTATAGTAATTGATAAAGGAAAGATAGTTGGAATGGGAAAACATAAAGAATTATTAAACAATTGTAAGGTTTATCAAGAAATATGTACATCACAACTTAGTAAGGAGGAATTAAATGCCTAGAGGAAGAAATTTGGAAAAACCAAATAATTTTAATAAATCATTGAAGTCTTTGTTATCATCGTTATATTCTTTTAGATATTTAATTATAATAGCGATAATTTTATCTGTATTTGGATCACTTGTGTCTTTAGTTTCACCTAACAGGTTAAGTGATATTACAGATAAAATAACAGAAGGAATAAAACCTAATAATAAAAAACTTGAGGAAATATTTTCTTTAATGCTTAATGAATCTATTATTAAAGAAAAAACTCCACAGATTATAACTAGTGATTTATCTCTTGAAGAAAAAAATAATTATCAAAAATTTTTAACCTCAATGACAAAAGATAATTTTTTAAATAGTTTAAATTCTTTATCTGATAATACTTTAAATATATTATTAAGTGAATTTAAAGTTGATGAACAAATCATAACTGTTGATGATCAAATTAAAGTTATAAGATTAATGTCTACTATTAATATAGATAATGAACAAAGTCTTTTAACCGCGTTTGATAATATGCCAAGTAGTATTTATGAATTAGTTAAACCAAATATGGATATGGATGGAATTAAAGATGTTGCAATATTTTTATTAACAATTTATATTCTTGGATTAGTTTTCTCATATTTAGAAACTTTTATATTAAATACTGTAACTAATAAGTATGCTTATAATATGCGTTTAAAGATGATTAATAAAATTAATAAATTACCATTAAAGTATTTTGATACTCATGAAATAGGGGATATATTATCAAGAATAACTAATGATATTGATACTATTTCTCAAAATCTTGATTCAAGTATGTCTACTTTAGTTTCTGGTTTGACATTATTTGTTGGTTCAATCTTTATGATGTTTTATACTAATTATATAATGGCTATAACAGCTATATTATCATCATTATTAGGCTTTCTATTTATGGGTACTATATTATCTAAATCACAAAAATATTTTAAAAATAGACAAGTATATTTAGGAAAACTAAATTCTCATATTGAAGAAATATATAGAGGACATAATATAGTTACTTCTTATAATGGTGAAGAAGAATCTTTAAAAGAATTTAATAAATTAAATGATTTATTATATGATACTACTATTAAAAGTCGTTTTTTAACTAGCCTTATGCCTTCAATTATGTCATTTATTGGTAATTTTGGTTATGTTTGTGTATGTGTTGTTGGGGCTATTTTAGTATTAAATAATGTAATATCATTTGGTGTTATTGTAGCCTTTATGATTTATGTTAGATTATTTACATCACCTTTAAGTCAAATTGCTCAAAGTATTTCAGGATTACAATCTTCTGTGGCAGCTTATGAAAGAATAGAAGAATTTATTAAAGAAGAAGAATTACAAACTGAAGAAAATGTTTATAAATTGACTAATAAAAAGGCTGATGGAAATATTTCTTTTGAACATGTAAAATTTGGATACACAGATAAAATAATTATTAAGGATTTTAGTGTTGATATAAAAAGTGGACAAAAGATTGCCATTGTTGGACCAACTGGAGCTGGTAAAACAACACTTGTAAATCTACTTATGAAATTCTATGAAATAAAAGATGGTGATATAAAAATCGATGGACATAGCATACACGAATTGTCACGCGAAAATGTTCATAATTTATTTACAATGGTTCTTCAAGATACTTGGTTGTTTAATGGGACTATAAGAGATAATATTAAATTTAATCGTTCTAATATAACTGATGATCAAATATGGCAATCTTTAAAAACTGTAGGAATAGATCATTATGTTGAGACTTTGCCTGGAGGATTAGATGCGGTTGTAGATGGGGATTCTATGTTATCAAGTGGTGAAAAACAATTGCTAACAATAGCAAGAGGAATGATTGAAGATGCACCGTTTTTAATATTAGATGAAGCAACATCTAATGTTGATACGCGCACAGAAGAATTAGTAAGTAAAGCTATGGATAAATTAATGAAAGGTAAGACTTCATTTATTATTGCACATCGTCTTTCAACTATAAAAAATGCTGATATAATTTTAGTATTAAATGAAGGAGATATTATTGAATCAGGAAATCATGAAGAACTTATGAATAAAAAAGGTTTCTATTATGATTTATATAATTCTCAATTTACAAAAAATGGAGATAATATTTAATAAATACTTGTTTAAAGTATTTATTTTTTTTAATAATAATGTAAATAAAAAATAACCTTGAAAAAGGTTATTACATTTGTCTATAAAGTCCTATTGCTTTGCCAAGAATAGTAACATTGTTAAAAATGAAAGGTTCCATTGTGTCATTTTCGGGTTGTAATCTAATATGTCCATTTTCTTTATAAAAGGTTTTTAAAGTAACTTCAAATTCATCAGTCATTGCTACAACAATTTCGCCATTATTGGCAGTGTTTTGTCTTTCAACAATAACATAGTCTCCATCATATATTCCTTTGTTTATCATTGATTCACCACTTACTTCAAGGGCAAAGACATTTTCTTTTTTTGGTATTAAGTTTGTAGGTAAGTTAAAAAATTCATTTGGTCTTTCAATAGCTTCGATTGGGTTTCCAGCAGTAACTTTACCTAGTAATGGCACTTTTGCAATTTCTTCTTTAACATATTCATTATCAACTAATAGTTCTATAGTTCTAAATTTACTATTAGAGTTTTTGATCATTTTGGCATCTTTTAAATGATTTAAGTGTGTTTGAACAGTTGCGGGACTTGATAAATTTAAGCCTTCACCAATTTCTCTTACAGATGGTGGAAATCCATGTTTTGCAATATATTTTTTAATAAATCTTAAGACATCTTCTTGTCTTTGAGTTAAGTTGTTTTCGTTTCTTTTCTTTTTTGCCATAACCCTTCACCTCGACTAAATAGTACCATATTTTATATTGTAAGTCAAACAAATGTATATAAAATTTAATATTTACTAAAAATATTAAAAATGGTATACTAATAATGATATAGAATAAAGAGGTTTTATATGAATGATTTAGATATTAAAGCAGTTAATGAACTTAAGATGTTAGCAATTGAAATGATTAATCATGCTGGAAGTGGAAACCCAGGTATTTGTATTGATATGGCTCCAGTAATGTATGTATTATTTACTAGAGTTTTGAATAATATTCCTCAAAATCCTAATTTTATTAATAAAGATCGTGTTATATTATCTTCTTCTAATATTGCACCTTTATATTATTCAATGCTTCACATGGCAGGATTTAATATTACAAAAGAAGATTTGATGCATTTTCGTAGATGTGAAAGCAATACTCCTGGGTTACCAGAATATGGTACAACTATTGGGGTAGATGCTTCAACAGGTTTTGCTGGAGATGGAGTAGGAATATCAGCAGGTATAGAACTTGGAAGAAGATATTATGATAATCTTATACGTAAAGAGGATAATAAATTAAATATTTTAAATTTTACAACATATTGTTTTGTTGCGGATTCAGATATGATGAGTGGAACATCAGATGAAGCATTTTCTTTTATTGCTAATCAAAAATTATCTAATCTAGTATTCTTATATGATTCAAATAATATTAATAGTGATGGCGCACTTAATGATGTTTTTGAAGATAATATTGAAAAGAAGTTTACTAATTTAGGATTTTATGTAGATACTTTAAAGTATGATAGTTCTTCTAGATATTTAAAAAATATAGAAAAGTCGTTACTTGATGCTAAAAAAAGTAATAAACCGGCTTTAATTATATTTAAAAA
>CAZJQA010000057.1:0-5632 GCA_964548285.1 uncultured Muribaculaceae bacterium | reverse complement strand
TATGTTAAAGAATACACAAAAAAGCACATCTTTATTGATGTGTTTTATTAATATTTATTAATTACTTCATTAATGTTTTTAACTTTTAATTTTCCTATCTTTACTAAATAATTTATTTCTTCAACATTAGTAATATGATGTTTAAGCATTATATCTAATGCAACTTTATTGTTGTTATTTATTTCTTCTTCTGTTTTCCCGTTATTATTTGTATCAACAATACTTAATATTTCTTTGGCTGAATCATAATATTCCTTTGAAGTTTTAGATAAAATTGGTGTAGAAGATAAAATATAATTACCAATCATAGACTTTGACGTAAATTCATAAGTATTGGGAATTTGTACTATGATAAACATTATAACAAATACTATTAAATAGTTTTCTAGTAATCCAAATATTCCACCGAGAATTTTTGAAGGAATTGCTAGAATAATTGTATAATCTAATATTTTTTCTAGAAATCCTGATATTTTAATGATGATTTGTAAAATACCAATCAAAACTAAGTAAACTGCGATAAATGCAATTGCGTTAAATATTAATATATTGAGTGTTGTTAAACCTTGATATTTTCCACTTAATTCTATAAAAGGAAATATACTATAAAGTATATGGGCAACAGGGTTTTTTAATAAAAATGAAAGTATTAAAACAATAATGGTTCCAAAAAACATAACGGCACTTTTAATAACACCTCTTTTGATACCTATTCCAATTCCTGTAATTAAAATAAATAGTATTATTAAATCTAATGGTAAAAATGTATTCATTAATTATCATCTCCTACTAAATTATATTATACTTTGTTCTTTAACGCAATTAAAAATTATGATATTATATTTGTGGTGATTATATGCAAGTAATATTTAAAGCAAGTAAAAAGGTGCAAGATGACTTAATAGATTATTATAAAGATTTTTATCCAAAAAAACCTCAATATACAATTTTTCAAGCAAAGGATTTTGATACAACTGTAACTCTTTATGAATCTGGAAAAGTTCAATTTCAAGGCAAAGATGCTGATTTAGCAGCTTCAATTTGGGTTCAAATGGAGAAAAATGAAAATCCTCATAATTATGATATAAAAATAATTGATGATCATAATAAGATTAAAAATGAATCAAGCAAAAAAAAGATTCCTAGTATGGATAATTTAAATATTATTGGTTCAGATGAGGTTGGTACTGGGGATTATTTTGGACCAATTGTTGTTACAGCGTCTTTGGTAACACAAGATAAAATGCCATTAATTAAAGAACTTGGAGTAAAAGATTCAAAAGTTCTAACAGATGAAAAGATCATAGAAATATCTCCAAAGTTAATAAAAGAAATTCCTCATATAACTTATATTTTAGATAATCCTTCTTTTAATAGATATACAAAAGAAGGATATAACATGAATAAAGTGTTGTTTGAGATGAAACAGAAGTATCCACAATACGATAAAATTGTTGTCGATGAGTTTGCTAAACCAAAGAATTATTTTGAATATTTAAAACCTTCTACAAATGTGGTTAAAGATATAACATTTATTACAAAAGCAGAAAGTATTTCTTCATCAGTTGCAACATCAAGTATTATTTCAAGATATATTTTCTTAAAAGAAATGAAGAAATTAAATATTGAATTAGGTATAGAACTTCCTAAGGGAGCATCTGATAAGGTAGATATAGTTGGTGCAGAAATTGTAAAAAAATATGGAATTGAAAAACTAAACTCTATAGCAAAAACTAATTTTAAAAATACTGATAAAATTAAAGACAAAATAGATGGTAATTAGCCATCTATTTTAATATTCCATTAAAAAGGTTATAAAATTATATAAAGCCATATCTTTATCCATTTTTCCACTTTTAATACCTATGTCAATATTACTAAGATTCAAAAATATATCTTTAACATCGTCTATATGATATAAACTTGCTTCGGCTTTAATTTTATTTAATTGCCAATCAAGAAGTTTTAATTTTGAAAGCATTTCCCTCGAAGAATATCTCTTTTTTTCTAATAACTTATAATAAATTATTAATCTATATTCTCTAATTAAAATATTAATAAGATTTAAAGTGTCACCTTTTACACTTTTATAATCAATAATAAATTTCATTGCTTCCTTATAATTCTTTTGAACAACTGAATCTGCAAATTTAAAAACGTTTTCTGAGGCGTTAGAAGAAATGATATCCTTTACTTCACTATCTGTAATAACTTCTCCTCTTTTTTTTATTAGTTTAAATTTATTTATTTCACTTATTATTAAATCATAATTATTAAGGCATGCTTCATTAATATATTTTATTAAATTATCATTTATTTTATATATTGACATTTTACTTTTAATGTCTTGAAACAAATTAAATCCTTTAGGAGCTTCAAGATTTAAAAAACTATTGCTTTCAATTATTTTTTTGGTAATATTTTTTCTTTTATCTACGTCCCCTAGTGTTGTAAATATTAATGTTGTATATGGATATGGATTTTCTAAATAATTTAAGAGTTTTTTATTATCTTTATCATTTAACTTTGTTTTACCAAAAAAATCAGCATTTAGGACAATTTCATATTTCATTTCGTTAAACATTGATACATATGATGCTTCTTCTAAAATATCATCTATATTTGAATCATTAAAATTATATCTTACAACATTTGTATCATTTTTTATTATTTCATTTATTTTTTCTTTTAATAAAACATGACTATCACTAGTAATTAAATATACTTTCATATGTTATTTTCCTTCCTCAAGTTGTTATATTATAATTCTTTTCTTAATTTAATTTTAAATTTAATAAAAAATATTTTTTATATATTTTATTAACAATGTATCGCTGTAATCACATCTATAATCATCTAACACTTTGGTTATCACATAGATCACTCTCCACGAAAATATTATATCACACCAATTCGTATTCTCTAACAATAAACTATCATCCGAGCAATATTTTATAACATATTCATTATCTTGTTTACAAAGGATAATTCTTACTGTATCATTTTCATTATCATATAATTTCGTCTGTAAGAAATATAGCTTGTTATTATCTATATTTAATTCTTTAATACACGAATAATACTTAATATGTTTTTTATCTAATACTTTTATTAATTCTTTTTCTAAATCATTATAACAATTAAAGATTACTTTTTCTACTTTAAAATTATTAACCAAGTTAATTGCTTCTCCCATGTGGTCATAGTCTCCATGTGGTAATTGTCAAAAAGTAAATCGAATTTAAACAAAGAAAAAGAATTGCAAATGCAATTCAATAAAATAATACTAAATATTTTTTCTTAAACTAATTCTAAATTCATTAAATCCAAAACGCTTGTATAAACTTATAGCTACACTATTATTTGCCATAACATTTATATCAACAACAGCTACATTTGTTTCCTTTATTATATTTAATGCATTTTCTATAAGCTTAGTAGCTATACCTTTATTTCTATACTCATTATCCACATATAAACCATCTATCAAGTAACAATTTTGACTATCATTATTGACAGGTTTTAAATATATATAACCCTTTATTATATTATCTTCTTCATAACACAATAATATATTATTCTCATTTTTTATAATATTTTTAAAATAGTTATTTACTACAAAATCTTTATCAATCGAATTATCATATTGTCTTTCATCTTGAATTAATTTTGTCAATAATATATCACATGTACTTGCTCTTTCTTCGTCTAACACTCTAATAATCATTTGAATCACATCCTATAAATATTATATCACACAAGTTCATATTCTCTAGCAATTATTCTATCATCCGAGCAATATTTTATAACATACTCATTATCTTGTTTACAAACAATAATACCTACTGTATCATTTTCTTCTATCGTCTTAATATTCTTATCAATATAATTCATGTAAGTCATAATTTGCCCTGTGTGTTCTTTTTTTAATTCAGTTACTTTTAATTCTACTACTACATAACACTTATATTTTATGTTATAAAGTAATAAATCAATATAATTATATCTATCATCTATTTTAATCTTATATTCATTATCAATAAATGTAAATCCATTACCTAATTCTTTCAAAAATGTTGGAATATCTTCAAGTATTAATTTTTGCAACATTATTTCAGATATATTTTCTTTATTTTCACTATTCTTGATATGAATAGGATTCTTAACGAAATCTATTACATTTGCTTCATCTTTACTTTTTAGCTTATTTCTTGTATCAATAGGTAATCTTTCATACTCATTAGACTTTATTCTATTTCTTAATTCCCTGACATCTAAATTATAAGTTTCACATTGATTAACATAATATACTATTTTGTTTATGTCATCAAATGATAACATTTCATACCAATGGCTCCACGTTAATTTTCCCGACATTGTCGGGACTTTTTCAATTATACTATAAAATTGTTTAATTTTATATAATAACGATGTTGAATATTTCTTACCAAATTTAATTGTTAGTCTTTTAGAATAGTCTTTTATTACATTCTTCCCATATTTAGTATCTACATTCTTAAGTAAGCTTCCAACTTCTAAATATGTTTTCATTTTTTCTTTTGTTTTTGAATAATCTTTTACACTTTGATATATTTCATGATTTAATATTTTATTTTCTATTTGCACGTATGTTTTATCTATTTCTTCTATCATATCTACTCCTCTCATAATTTTGCACCCACTGGGTGCACTTTTTCCTATTGACTACAAGTCTCAATTCTTAGTTTATTATTTTTAATTTTAAACATAATACTTCCATCTTGATCAGTTCTATATATTTTAGAATTATCTAAGTTACCTAACACTTCTTTATTTGGATGACCATAACGATTATTCTTTCCGACACTAATTATTGAATACTTTGGATTTGCTTTATTTATAAATTCTTTTCCACTGCTTGTTTTACTTCCATGATGTCCTACTTTTAAAACATCTATATCTGGTAAATTATATTTATTTAATATTTCTTTTTCGGTAGTTGTAGATGCATCACCCATAAACATAAATTTATAACCATTTAACTCAGTATATATAACGTTACTATTATCATTTTCATTATCATAAACTTTAGTTTGTAAGAAATATAATTTGTTCTTATCTATATTTAGTTCTTTAATACAGGAATAATATTTTATTTTCTTTTTATCCAATACTTTAATTAATTCTTTTTCTAAATTATTGTAAGGTCCACAATTAAATATTACTTTCTCAACTTTAAAATTATTAACTAAATTAATAGCTTCACCCATATGATCGAAGTCGCCATGTGGTGATTGTCAATTAGTAAGTCGAATAAAAAAGAATTATCTTTTTGGATAACTCTCATTATTAACTTTTATATTACTTATAGAATTAGAATTTACTATCATTTTTTGTCTATTAAGTACAACCATATAATTTTTGTCTTCAACAAATATTGCATCATAACCTAGAATTGCTGAAAATAAACCATCATCTTGCAATATCTCTAAGAAATGTATGATTTCGTTCGAATAGATCCTTCTTAATCTGTTAATTATCTTTTCTCTAATACTATCAATTTTTGAATACTCAATAACTTTTGAATCTTCTGATAATATAGATTCTATAATAATTCCACAATCATTTGTATCACCATCTGAAGCATATTTAT
>CAZJQA010000056.1:1628-5733 GCA_964548285.1 uncultured Muribaculaceae bacterium | reverse complement strand
CATATTACTCACCCCTTCTTGTATTTATTAAAATAAATTCAAATAATTGTCTATGTTTTTTAACAACAACTTCAAGTATAATTCCACATACAAAACTTAATACTGAAATCATAAGCATAAATCCTGAAAAGATTAAAGTTGGAAATCTTTCTACTAATCCTGTTTTAAAATAATCTACGAAAACTGGTGCACCAAAGCAAATAGAAATTATTAAGAATAGTAATCCAAATAATGAAAAGAAAACTTGTGGTTTATATTCTTTAAATAATCTTCCAATTGTTTTGATTACTTTAATTCCATCACTAACTGTATTTAATTTAGATACACTACCTTCAGGTCTATCTCTATATTGAACAGGTATTTCTTTTAATAATAGATTCTTATCTAATGAATGAATAGTCATTTCAGTTTCTATTTCAAATCCTTTTGATAATATTGGAAATGTCTTAACAAAACTATAACTAAATGCTCTATAACCAGTCATAATATCTCTTACATTACTCTTAAATAATTTATTAATTAAACCTCTAACTAATACATTTCCAAAATTATGAAATGGTCTTTTGTTTTCTTCAAAATATGTTGATGATAATCTATCACCAATTACCATATCAGCTTGACCATTTAAAACATAATCACACATTTCTCTAGCATGTTCTGCTGGAAATGTATCATCACCATCAATCATAAGATAACAATCTGCATCGATATCTCTAAACATTGATCTAATAACATTTCCTTTTCCTTGTTTATATTCATACCTAACAATAGCTCCTGCTTTTCTTGCTATTTCATCAGTATGATCTTTAGAATTATTATCATAAACATAAATATCAGCTTCTGGTAAAGCTTTTTTATAATCTTTTACAACCTTTTCTATAGTTTTACTTTCATTATAGCAAGGTATTAAAACTGCAATTTTTTTATTAATATCTTTCTTCATAAATACTCCTCTATTTTACTTTATTACTCTTTTCAGATAAAGAATATACTTTTGTAATTATTCTAGCAAACCATTTTGGCCAGAATTTAGAAAACATAAAATTATCTTCCTTTGTTCTAATATTATCTTTTAACATTTTAGTAGTTGTTGATTCTTCAGATATTCTATGCCCCATTAATGGTTTATGAATATAATAAAAATATCCATCTAATTTTGATAATCTTTCCCATGCATACCAATCTATATTACATTTTAAATCACATGCAAATATTTCTTTTGGAACATTTGCTTTTATAAAAGTAACAGATGGACAACTAATAGCATTTCCATATTTTAAAACCGCTCTTTTTCTTGATAATTTATTAGCTTTATTATGATTTCTTAATGGTTTTAATAAGATATTTTTTATATTTAAATTTAAATTTTTATATACATTCTTACCATTTCTAATTTCATAATAATCAGGAAAAATAATAATAGAATCTTTTTGATTATTGTATGCTTCTATTACACTTTTTGCATAATCTTTATCATAAATATCATCTTGATGTGCAATTGTTACTAATTTTGTATCAGCTGCATTAGCAGCAAAATCAAAATCATATCCTATTCCCTTTTTACCTTCATTAACTACTACTTCTAAACTATATTTTTTAGCAAGTCCATCAATAAAATCATTTGGTGTTGAAGTTGCAATTTTTACATTAGTTTTAACTGTTTGATTTAAAACTGATTTAATGCAATCTTCTAAAAATAATGATTCTTTATATGCTAAAACTACAAATGTATGAATATCATTCATTTTTATTCACCTCTACAATATATTTTTGAAAATAATTTAATCAAATGTAATTTTCTAATAATTCTAAAAATTATTACTGATAATTTTATTTTAAAAGGTTCACCTTTTAAAAGCAATACTTTTACTTTTGATTTAATTTTATTTTTATTTAACCAATCTAAATATTTATAATACTCTTTTTGAAAATCTTCTCTACTAGCATCTCTTCCTGAAAAAAGTAAATACCAATAAATATATCTTTCTAAAAAATATTGATTATATTTATCATTTAAATTTATAAATTCTAATAACTTATTTAATAAAATAGTTATATCAACACATTTTTTTAAACCTCTTTGATTGGTATTTGAAACACTTTTATCGTTATAGAACCAGTTATATTCTTTATTATTAATAATCTTTATTTTATTAGTTTTTGAATAACATAATAAATTAAAATATACATCTTCACCTATTCCATAGCTAAAGAATTCTATCTTATTTTTTACTAAAAAATCTCTTTTATATAACTTTGCCCAAGGAGCAAGAACAACATACTTTGACCAATCACTATTTGTATTTAAATCATATTTAAATAAAATCTTATCTTCTGTATTTGTTCTTTTATAAGAACCTATAATTATATCTTCATCTGTATAATTATTCATATAATTAAATATATAATCTTTATCTATATAATCATCATTATCAATAAACATTATAAATTCACCAGATGCTTTATTAATTCCAAGATTTCTTGTTTTTGAAACACCTTCATTTTCTTTATCAATTAATATTATTCTTTTATCCTTTTTTTCATATTCTTTTAAAATATTTATTGAATTATCTTTTGATCCATCATTTATAACTAAAATTTCTATATTTTCATATGTTTGATTTAAAACACTATCCAAGCATTTTGAAATATATTTTTCTGAATTATAAACTGGAATTATAATTGAAACTTTCTTCATTTAATCACCTTTTTCATATAAAAATTAAAGGATATAACATACAATAATAATATTAATAACATAATAATAAAATATGATAAAGCTGCACCCATTAATCCATAAGCATAAACTAGTTTATATGATAATATATAACTTATAATACTTGATATTATAAATATAATAGATTGAACTTTATTCTTATTCATCGCAATCATTGAATAAGATATTATTGTTGATATTCCAAATAATAACGCACCAAACGCTATTACTAAAAGTTCTATAATATATTTTTCTAATTTTATTCCATAAACTAAATTTAATAAAGGAATACCAATTACATATAATAACAATTCAGAAACAAGACCAAATCCAAATAATATTAAACATAATTTAATAACCATTTTTTTAAAATTCATATAATCATTTTTTACTAAATGATTATTCATTTTTACTAAAAATGGATGAATAATGAATTGGCTCGCTAATACCATCATTGTTGCTGGCATTGATATAATCCCATAAATTGTTTGCTTATCATTACTTAAAAATGAATCTATAGGAAATTTTGGTGCTTGTAATAAATATTGAGATAAGATGGAAACTATAAAAATAGAAAAAACCATTACAATTATCTTTTTAATTTTTTTAAATGAAAAATTTGTAGTAGTAAAAAACATATTTTTCTTTTTATTAATATCATAAAAAGTAAAGAATAAAACTTGTGTAACTATTAAAGATATAATTGATAATATTATATTTTTAGTAAATATATCAATTATTAAGAATAACAATACTCCAACTATTGCTTTTAAAGTTAATGATATACCTACATTATATAATTTATCATTCTTTTGCATTATTCCATAATATGCATCACTTATAGCTTCAATTCCTCTAAATATTATAAATAATAAAATCATGATTGATTTTTCAAAATTGTATTTTTTTATAAAAATATAGATTAACGATACAAAAAGCATTATTAATGAAGTAAATGTTCTTGTTCTTAAAAAATCAACATCACTCAATTCTTCTGTTTTATCAGTAACTTGATATGGTCTTCCATGATAAGTTGCTATTACTTGAAGCATAGTTGCAAGAGAAAAAGCAAAAGTAAATACTCCTGCCTTATCTACTCCGTTAATTCTTGTAACTATAATCATGAAAAAAAGTGATGTAAAAGCATTTAGTAACGAACCTATTAAATTCCAAGCAAAATTCTTTTTTTCCATTATACCTCTCCTTTAAATCTTTCCATAGCTGATTTTATTACATCATCCATATCATAATATTTATATTCAGCAAGTCTTCCACCAAATATTACATTTTCTTCTTTTGAAGCAAGTTCTCTATATTTATCTGCTAGTTCATTATTTTTATCATCATTTACAGTATAATATTTTTCCATACCTTCCTCATAGTCAGCAG
>CAZJQA010000056.1:0-1618 GCA_964548285.1 uncultured Muribaculaceae bacterium | reverse complement strand
CCCTCTTTATAATCAGATGGATATTCATATGTTACTACTGTTTTAGGAGAAGTAGTATCGAATTCAAAATGCTTATGTTCTATAACTCTAGTATAATCAACTTCATGTCCAGTATAATTAATAACTGCATTTCCTTGATAATTTACTTTGTCGTATATTTTTGTATCAAATCTAAGTGATCTATACTCTAGTTTTCCTAGACTATAATCATAGTATTCATCGATTGCACCTGTATATACAATCTTATTTGCCAATTTCATATACTCTTCTTTGTTATCAAAAAAATCTGTATTTAATCTTACTTCAATTCCCTTTAACATATTATCAACTAGTTTCGTATAACCACCAATTGGAATACCTTGATACTTATCATTAAAATAATTATTATCATAAGTTAATCTAACTGGCAATCTTTTTATAATAAAAGAAGGTAATTCACTGCAATCTCTATTCCATTGCTTCTCAGTATATCCTTTTATTAATTTTTCATAAATTGTTCTACCAACTAAAGAAATAGCTTGTTCTTCTAGATTTTTTGGCTCACCAACTATTTCTTTTTTTTCTTCTTCAATATGTCTTAATGCATCTTCTGGAGTAAAAACATCATTCCAAATCTTCGAAAAAGTATTCATATTAAATGGCATATTATATATTTCATCACCAATTCTCGCTACAGGAGAATTAGTATATCTATTAAATTCTACAAAAGAATTTACATAATCCCATACATCTTTATAATCTGTATGAAAAATATGAGCACCATATTTATGAACATTTATACCTTCTATATTTTCAGTATATATGTTTCCTGCAACATTAGGTCTTTTATCAATAATTAAAACTTTCTTTCCTGCACTTTTTGCTAAATTAGCAAAAGTTGCTCCAAATAGACCTGCACCTACAACTAAATAATCATATTTCATCTAATCACCTTTTTATTGTACTATAATGTTTTTAATCATACTTATTATTCTTTGTTTAAAATAACTATCTTCAACATTATATACATCCAATTCTTTCAATTTTAAATTATTTTCCTCAAGCCAAACATTAAATAATCTCTCTGATAAAAATCCAAACAATCTTTTTTCATAATCTGTATAATTTGACATATCAACTCTTTTTTCTACTTCAAATAAAATATCAAATAACCATTTACAATAATTATCAAAATTTTTCTTATTCATTATACACATATTAAATGCATAGAAATAGTTTCTATTTGATACTTTATCAAAAGAATCTAAATATTTTGGATATTTTTCTTCAATAATATCTCTACAAATATCATAGTCTTTTACATTATGATATTTAGCAAATTGACTTCTTGTTGATAAACCAATAAGCTTGGTCTTCTTAGGAACTATTACATCATATTCATTTAAAATATTAAGAACTTCATCTTTAGATATAATTTTATCTATTGAATGTTCTTTACTTTTTCTAAAAAAATATCTTCTATAATGAACTAAACCAATATACTTAGATTTTGAATTCTTCCACATCCAATATAAACCTGTTAATTCACAATAATTTGGGTTTTTTAAAGAAATATTTTCACCAGTTGAATCTTTAGTAAATCCTAAATCTTTTTTCCCTTCTGCACCAACATGCAAAG
>CAZJQA010000055.1:0-5875 GCA_964548285.1 uncultured Muribaculaceae bacterium | reverse complement strand
TCATAATTTATTTGTAATTATATATGACAAAATTTTTAACTAAATTATGATTTAATATAGTTGGTGATTATATGAAAGTTAAATGCTTTGATGAAAATAATGAAGGTGATTTAACTCGTAAAATTAATGCCTTTATAAGTACTATTAAAGGTGATATAATTGATATTAGATATGCAGTAGCAATAGGCGTTCAAGGAGAAGATCAGTTATATTGCTTCTCGGCATTAATTTTGTATAGCGAGGATGATTAGATGAAAAAAAGTGGTTTTTTAGAGGGAACTTTTATTGCTACTTTAGGTGTAGTTATAACTAAAATATTAGGTATGTTATATGTTATTCCTTTTTATGCTATAGTAGGAGCAATGGGAAGTGCTTTATATTCATATGCATATAATATATATATGATTTTTCTAGATATTTCTTCTGCTGGATTACCAGTTGCTATTAGTAAGATTATTAAAGAATATAATACTTTAGGAAAAATGGATGCTAAAGTAAGAGCTTATAAAATAGGTAGAAAAATTGTTAGTGTCTTTAGTTTAGTATCATTCTTCTTATTATTTGTTTTTGCTAAAGAATTAGCAATTTTAATGGTTGGTGATTTAGCAAGTGGTGGTAACAGCGTTAATGATGTAACAATGGTTATACGCGCGATATCATTTTCAGTATTAATTATCCCATTATTAAGTGTTGCTAAAGGTTATTTACAAGGACATAATATCTTTACAGTATCAAGTGTAAGTCAAGTCTTAGAACAATTTGTTAGGGTTTTAATTATTGTTTTAGGAAGTTATGTTTCATTAAATATTTTAAAATTATCTTTGCCTTTTTCAGTAAGTGTTGCTTTAACTGGAGCTTTTTTTGGAGGAGTTGTAGCAATATCATATGTTTATTTAAATATATCTCGTAATAAAAAAGAATTATCTTTAGAAGGAGAAATATCTAAAGATAATATAACTGATAAAGAAATATTTAAGAAGATTATCAGTTATGCTATTCCATTTATAATTGTTGATATATCATCATCTTTATATAATTTTATAGATATGGTATTAATATCTAAAACAATGTCATATTTAAAATATGATGCTTTAAGTACAGAGTTTATTACTGCATCTGTTGCTACTTGGAGCGCTAAAATAAATATGATAGTTAATTCTATTGCTATGGGATTAACAGTATCACTTATTCCTAATATAGTAGAAGCTTTTACATTAAAAGATTGGAAACTAGTTGAAAGTAGATTTAATAAAGCATTAGAAGTTATATTAATATCTTCTATACCAATGGTAATTGGAATATCATTATTATCTGAACCAATATGGAATATATTTTATGGTTCTGAAAATTTAGTATTAGGAGCAAAAGTATTATCAGTATATATTTTTATTTCATTGTTTACTAATATCTTCATGGTTACATCAACTACATTACAAGGTTTAAATAAATTTAAAAGTGTATATTTAGTCACTATACTTGGTTATATAATTAATGCCATATTAGATGTTCCATTAATGCTTTTATGTAATTATCTACATCTAGAACCATTTATTGGGGCTTTATTATCATCAATGATAGGTTATACATCAGCTTCATTAGTAACTATACTTATACTAAGAAAAGATCATAAGATTAGTTATCGTAAAACTATTAATACATTATTACATTTAATATTACCAGTAACATCAATGATTATTGTTGTTATATTATTAAAAACTATTATTCCTCTAGATTATAGTAATAGAATATATTCTATATTATATGTATTATTAATTAGTTTAATAGGAGCTATAACTTATTTATATTTAACATATAAAGATGGTGTTCTTTTAAATGTATTTGGACATAGATATATCGAAAAGATAATGAAAAAACTTACTTTTAAAAAGTAAGTTATATCATATACATGTTTGAATCATTCTCAACATTTGAATAATATGTGGTGCCTTCAAGTTTAGAAAGTCTAGCATCTAAACGATTGATATTTCTTTCGATTTTAGCAATTCTACTTTCTAACTCACTTGATTGATAATTATTATTGTAATTATTAGTATAATTATTAGTATTTGGAGTTTCAAAGTTAGGCATTTGATTTGGAGGCATCATCATATTAGGCATGTGGTATGAAGCTTGCATGTTATAATTTGATTCAAAAAAAGAATTACGATCTTTTTTCATCTAATCACATCCTATAGTAATATATGAAAATAATAGAAAGAAGTGAACAAAGTGCGTTTAAGAAAAGTTAAAAATGCTTTAGAAAAAGTTAATAGTAGTAAGTATATTATTATTAATCCTAAAGAATATAAGGGAAAATTCCAAAAAATATTTAATAATGATAATCCTATATGTTTAGAAATTGGAACAGGTAAGGGTAATTTTATTAAAAGTATGGCCCTTAATCATCCAAATATAAATTATATAGGGATGGAGAAAAGTGAAAGTGTTTTAGTAAGAGCGGTAGAAAAAGTTGAAGAATTAGAAATCAATAATTTAAGATTTATACTTGGTGATGCTAAAGAATTAAGAGATATATTTAATAAAGAAATTGATACTATTTATTTAAATTTTTCTGATCCTTGGCCTAAGAATAGACATTCAAAAAGAAGACTTACAAGTGAAGTTTTCTTAGAACTATATGAAGATATATTTAAAAGTGATAAACATATTGTAATGAAAACAGATAATATTCTTTTATTTGGATATTCACTTTCATCTTTATCTTTATATGGCTATAAATTAAGGAAAGTGTCTTTAGATTTACATAGTGAAGATATTGAAAACTATATGACAGAGTATGAAGAAAAGTTTAGCAATATGGGATATAAAATAAACTATGTAGATGCATATAAAGAATAGTAATGGAGATTGTAAAAAAAGTAAATTTTTGATATACTTTTTTTATGAGATTAAGAGGTATGATATGAAGAAAATAATATTAATACTTATAGTTATAATACTATCTAGTGGTTGTACATTTATTAATGATTTAGAAGTTAAAGATATTATTTCTAAGATGGTAACTTCAAAAGTTGAAACTACTAATGTGTTTCGATTAGGTTATAAATATTTTTTACCAAAGGGAATGCGTATAATAAATCACTTTGGTAGTAATGAAGTATTATCACATAATCAGAATAATTATTTTATGTATGTTGACTATGTAAGCTATTATAATAAGATAAAAAAAGATTATGAAAAGAAAGATAATATTTATTTAAGTGATACTATTAATTACGGTGATAAGTTTGGATATGTTGAAATAAAAAATACAGCAAATGATAAATATTTTGTTGAAATCATGTATAATTATGCTAAAATGGAAGTGATAGTGGATAGAAATGAATTAAAAGAATCTATTGGCTATATAATGAGTATTTTATCTTCTATAGAGTATCAAGATATAGTGTTAAAAAGTTTGATGGGTGAAGATGCATTAAGCTCAAATGAAGTAACTTATGATATATTTGAAACAGCCAAAACTGAAAGTGATTATCTTGAAATTATTGAAGAGTATGGAGAATATAAAGAGGATGAAGAAAATGTTGATCCTGACTTCATTCGTAGATGAGGAGAGAATTTTATGGGATTATTTAATAAATTAAAAAATGTATTGTTTGAGGAAGAAGAAATAGATGTACCAATAACAAACAATGATAAAGTTGAGAAAAAGGAAGTAAAAGTTCAACCAAAAGCCAAAGTTAACAATTTTTATGAAGAGGAAGAAGTAAAACCAGATAAGAATTTATATAAAGCCGAAAAGACTTTTGACTTTCCACTTTTTGATGATGATGATGATGAAATAGATGAGTTTAAAAATTTAAAAGAAGAACCAAAAAAAGAAGAAGTTGTTAAACCTAAATCTATGGGGATTAATTTAATTGATTATGAAAGACCTAAAATAAAAAAGGAAGAAAGACCTGTAAGACCTACTGTTAAACCAGAAGTTAAACATCATGAAGTTGTTCATGCTAAAGAAATAGTAGGAAGAGCATATGAAACTACTAATTCAAATTTTAAGAACAAGAAATTTAGACCATCGCCCGTAATATCGCCGGTTTATGGAGTTTTAGATAAGAATTACAAAAAAGAAGATATAGTAGTAGCTAAAGAGGATAAAAAATTTGATGTTGATGAAGCACGTAAGAAGGCTTTCGGAACACTAAAAGAAGACATCGAAAACACTATTAAGATGAATCCTATTGAAAACGCAAAAAAAGTTGAAGAAGTACCTCACAAAGAAGAAAAGTCTTTTGAAGAATTACTTGAGGAAACAATTGATACAAAATTAGATTTAGATATTGATGAAAACCTTAAAGAAGATAAAGTTGAAGAAATAAAAAAAGATGAAAAATTAGAAGATACATTAGAAAATGATTTATTTGATTTAATTGATTCTATGTATGAAGATGATGATAAAGAAAAGGATGGCGAATAAGATGAGTTTTTTATTAGAATTTTTACCTATAATTATTTATATTTTATTAATTATTATATTACTAGTTGGAATTATATTTATTATTAGATGTTTAATAACATTAGATAAAGTTGATAAAGTTGTTGAAAGTGTTAATAATAAGATTAAATCTTTAGATGGTATTTTTAATATCATTGATACAACAACAGATAGAGTTGTTTTAATCGCAGATAAAGTTATTGATGGATTATCTTCTTTGATTGCATCATTCTTTGCATCAAAAACTGAAAAGAAAGTAACTAAAAAAAGCAAAAAGACTACTAAGGAAATAACTACAAAAGATGAAAAATAAAAGTAGTTTTCTTAAGAATTTATTAGTTTTGTTAGGGCTTGGTGTTTTATTAGCCCCTGATGTTAATGAAGATAATTTATATTCATTAAATAAATCATTCACAAAACTAATGAAGAGCATTAAAGATATTGATTTTGACAATTCCAAAAAAAAGATATTAAAGATAATTTCTAAATTAGAAGATTTATTAGAAGATTTAGGTAATATAAAAGGAAAAAAATTAATAAAGGAATATATAGATAATATACATAAGTTAGCTAGTGAAATAGTAGAATTATGTGATACTGATGAATTATCAAAAGTAAAAGAGTATACATTAGATATAGAAAAAAAATCAGTTAATTATCTAGAAAAGTTATTAAAGAAAAATTAGTATGAATAAAGTTAAGAATTATATTTTAAATAACATTGGACATCTTGCAGTTATATTATCAGTACTAGTAATTAAAGAAACAATTAGAAAGATAAACGAAAAGAAAAAAGATGCATAAAATACTATCAAAGGAGAGTATGTTATGCAATATAAAAGAGGTTATAACTATGGAAATGATAGACAGTTTGTGTTTCCTTTTTTAGTGGGAGCACTTACTGGTGGAGCGGCTATAGGGCTAACAAGACCTAGACCGATATTTAATGTAAATCCATATCCTTATTATCCTAATTATCCAATGGGACCATATGGAAACTATTCATATAGTTATTATTATCCTTATAGATGAAGCTTAGGCTTCTTTTTTTTAGAAAAAATAATTGATAAGAACAAGAAATTAGTAATCATTGATGATCCACCATAAGATAAAAAAGGCAAAGGAATACCAATGATAGGAAATAGACCAATATTCATACTAATATTTATTAAGATATTAAATGATAATGCTGAGAAAAAAGCATAGGAAAATAAACGATATGGACGAATATTGATTTGACTTATATAGTTATATAAAGTTAGTAAGAGAATAAAATATATAAATAATATAAAATAATTACCAATTATACCAAAAACATTAGGTATAAGAGAGAAGATAAAGTCAGTAGCTGATTCAGGTATATATATTAATGCTTTATCTAGATTAAAACGATATATAGGAGCGCTTCCTAAAGCTATA
>CAZJQA010000054.1:0-6208 GCA_964548285.1 uncultured Muribaculaceae bacterium | reverse complement strand
GAATAATTAAAAGAAGATTTAATCTTCTTTTGTTTGTAAAAAAAAAGGAAGTATTTCTACTTCTTTATATCTTTCTTTTTAAATTCTTTTGTAAGAATACCAAGTTTTCTTAGTTTTAAGTATTTTCTTGTATTGATTGGTAAATCATATTCACCAATATATTCATATATTCTTGGCTTAAACTCTAATTTGAATTTATTTAAACCATAATATGGGTTGGTTTTACTAAAATCGCCTGTTATGCCATTTAAATCTGCGTAATCATATTTATCTTTGTAGTATTCAAGAATTTTATAATGTAAGAAATAATTTGGATCAAAATCTTTATATTTAGTATCATATCCACTTATTATTATTTGAATTCTATTTTTATGTTTTACAACTAGTGCGCCAGCAATATATATTATATCCTTATCTTTATTCATTTCTGTTGCTTTTAATACATCGGATTTATAAGCATTTAGTTCTTTATCAGAATTCATTTTGATATTTATTATCTTTTTATTATTTTTAATGTTTAGCATGTTATTATAATTATTATTTAATTCTAAAGTTTCTTCATACTTATTACGTGAGTTTAATAAATATTCTTGTGAATTTATACTAACAAGGAATAAATCTACATTTTTATCTTTTTCAAATACACTATAATAGTCTTTATAATAATATTCACTAGTATATCTTTTTTTCTTAATAAAATTATTTAAGATATCTATTCCTGATTTATTTGCTAATTCAATATGTAATCCTTTAGATTCAGCTTTTCTTACTTTATTACGTCCATTTTTGCTAATGTGAAATAAATCAAAATTTCTAAGAGGTACTATAGCTTGAAAACGTGGTAATACAGATTCAAAATATAAATTATCTTTTAATTTTAAGTAAGTATTGTTTTCTAATATTTCTCTTATATCAAAATTAAAATTATATGTTTTTAAATAATTAGTTGTATCAATTTCACTGATTGCAATGTTTGGATTTAGTTTTATAAATATTACTTTCTTTGATTTATAATAGTTTTTTAAGGCAATTGTGAATTCTTTCATTAAATCTTTATTAAAATAGTCAAGTATAAATCCACGTGGGGCATATCCATATTTATATTTATTATTAATTTTTTTGAATAATATTAACGATACAGCTTTAATATTATTATATTCATTAAAATAACCAATGAATTCATAATCATATCCATATTCACCCATTAAAAGGGCATAATTTATTGTTTGATAATGAGAACTCATTGGGCTTTTATTTAAAAAGTTTTGAAATTCTTCTATAGTTATTTCTCTTACCATAAAAAACCCCCTAAAGTGTGTTTATTATAACATAACTAATATAAATTGTTAATGACATTTTAGTTAAAATTTAGTATAATATGTCCAGGAAGTGATATTATGTATAACGAAGATAAAAAGAAAACAAAAAAAGTAAAAAAAGGTCGTTATGGGTTTTTATTAAATTTATTTAGAAAACGTAAAAAAAGATTACTTACTGATATTGATAAACTATACAATAACGTTATGTGGATGGAAATAGGATTATCTCTTTTATTAGTATTAGTAGGTATAGTATTTCTATTAAATCCTGAATTAAGTATAAATGTATTAAGTATTTTATTTGGAATAATAACTATTTTATTTGGAGTATTAAATATATATACATATTTAAAAAGAAGAGAAATATGGTTATTTAAATTTGGAATTATATATGGAGTTATTGCAATTATTTTAGGATTATTAATAGTTATTAACCCTTTTACTTTTAGTCAAGTAGTTACTGTTTTTATAGGTTTATATCTTATTTATTTTGCCACGATTAAAATTGATCTTGCTATTAGATTGCGTTTGGTTTTAGAATCTAGTTGGTTAATTGTTCTTGTAACTTCTATGTTAGAAATATTTATGGCTATATTAATTTTTATTAATCCTTTTAGTATTTTATTAATTACTGAAGTAAGTGGTATCTACTTTATTTTGACAGGTATATTAAACTCAACAATGGCTATATTAACTAGAAATAGAAGTATTGATTTCTTAGAAGGTATTTAGATGAATTTAGAATCTGTAGAACTTAAAAGTGTTGCTATAAGGGAGAGTCAATATCCTCCTTCTTTATATTCTGAATTTGTTCTTGTAGGTCGTAGTAATGTTGGCAAATCTAGTTTTATTAATGCCATAATAATGCGTAAGAATTTTGCTCATACATCTAGTAAGCCTGGTAAAACAGAAACGTTAAACTTTTATTTAATTAATAAAAAGTTTTATATTGTTGATATTCCTGGTTATGGATATTCTAAATTATCTAAAGAAAAAGATAAAAAAATTGGAGTAATGATTGAAGAATATTTAAAGAAAAGGGAAACATTATCTCATGTATTCTTATTAGTTGATTATCCTCATAAACCAACTGAAGATGATATTTTAATTTATAATTTTTTAAAATACTATGATATACCAGTTACAGTAGTTGCAACTAAATATGATAAAGTATCTCCATCAAATAGAGATAAATCTGATAAACAAATATGTTCAACTCTTAAGATAGATAATTTTATTAAGTTTTCAGCTACTACTAAAAAGGGTAGAGAAGATATCTATAAAATTATAAATGAAAATTTGCATAATTAATTAAATTATGTTATTATTTGTACGTTTGGAGGCATTATGGAAACATTATTATTAATAATTTCAATACTATTAATTGCTCTTGTATTACTTCAAAGTAATAAAGCAAGTGATGCAGGACAAATTATTATGGGTGGTAATGATGCATTATTTAGCAAAGTGAAAGAAAGAGGTATGGAACTTGTAATAACAAGATTAACTCTTTTCTTAGGATTATCATTCTTTATTATTTCATTAGTATTATTTTTAAAGTAAGCTATGCTTACTTTTTTTCTTGTTTATGAATGTTTTTAACTGTATAATAAGGTAGGTGATAGAATGAGAGAGAATGTATTAAATGTTTTAGATAATCTCTATGATGCTAAGGATTTAATTGCTATTAATGATTTGTTAAATTTAAAAACTCCTCAGGAATTAAAGGAATTAGAAAATACTTTAAATGAATTAATTGATGAATATTTGGTTTTTAAAACCAAAAAAGATAAATATATATTATTAAAAAATTGTCCTTATTTAAAAATAGGAAAATATAGTTCTAATAAAAAGAATTTTGGTTTTGTTATTTTAGATAAAGAAGATGATATCTATGTTAGAGATGAATTTTCAAAAGGAGCTATTGACGGTGATATTGTTTTATGTGAGATTACAGGAAAGGGTATAAAAAGAGAAGGACATATTAATAGAATAATTAAAAGAGATCTTCATGATTTAGTTGGTGAGATAGTTTTAGTAAATAACAAATTGTCTGTTAGATTATCTAATGAAAAGTTAGATTTGACTTTAAAGATGGATGATTCAATTAATAGATGTGTTGAAGGTCAAATTGTTCTTATATCTTTAGATAAAAAAATTGGTCCTAAATCTTATAAAGCATCTATAAAAAAAGTTATAGGTCATAAAAATGATCCTGGTGTTGATATTCTTTCAATTGCATATATGTATGATATTGAACCTAACTTTAGCAAAGAAGTTGAAGAGGAATTAAAATCTATTCCTACACAGGTTAATGAAAGTGATTTAGTTGGTAGAGTTGATTTAACTGATGAGATAATATTTACGATAGATGGTAAAGATACTAAGGATATTGATGATGCTATTAGTTTAAAAAAAGAAAATGATGAATATGTATTAGGTGTCCATATTGCTGATGTTTCAAATTATGTTAAGGAAAATACGGCTTTAGGAGATGCTGCATATGAAAGAGGAACGTCAAATTATCTTGCAGATACTGTTATACCGATGATTCCTCATCAACTTTCAAATGGTATATGTTCATTAAATGAGGGAGTTTTAAGACTTACTATGTCATGTGTTATGCATATTAATTCTCATGGTAAAGTAACATCATATGATATTTTTAAAAGTTATATTAAAAGTTCAAAAAAGATGAATTATACTGATGTTAATAATATTTTAATGAGAGATATAGTTAAAGAAGATTATAAACCTTATAAAGATATTTTAATAATGATGAATAAACTTGCACATATTATAAGACAGGAAAGAATTTCTCGAGGATATTTAGATTTTGATTTAGATGAACCAAAAATAGTACAAGATGAAAATGGTGTTGCAATAGATGTTATTCGTGATGAACGAGAAGATGGAGAAAAACTAATAGAAGATTTTATGATTATTGCAAATGAAACAGTAGCGAGTCATATATATAATATGGATTTGCCATTTATATATCGTGTTCACAGTGATCCTTCTCCGGAAAAAATATCAGACTTTGTTAATTTATTAAAAATTCTTGGATATAGATTGAATACTCGTATAAATGAAATAACGCCTATTAAGATGCAACATATTTTAACAGAAATAAGTGATAAGAAAGAATTTAAAGTTTTATCATCTTTGTTACTTCGTAGTATGAAGAAGGCAGAATATTCAAAAGAAAATATTGGTCATTTTGGTTTAGGTTCTAAGGCTTATACACATTTCACTAGCCCAATTAGAAGATTTCCTGATTTGACAGTACATCGTTTATTAAAGAAGTATTTGTATGAAAAAGATTATAGTATGACCACTATTAGTACATTAAATTCGATGTTAGATCAAATTGCTAAACATTCTTCTGATAAGGAAGTAGCAGCAGTAAATGCAGAACGTGCGGTTGATGATATGAAAATGGCTGAATATATGGAAAGTCATATAGGAGAAGAATATGATGGAATGATTACTTCTGTTACTAATTTTGGATTTTATGTAGAACTTGATAATATGATTGAGGGACTTGTACATATAAAGACAATTAAAGGTGACTATTATAATTATGTTCCTGATAGATTAGCATTGATTGGTAAAAGCACAAAAAAGACTTATACTATTGGTGATATTGTTCATGTTAAATGTACTAATGCATCTAAAAAGACAATGTTAATTGATTTTGAAATATGTGAGGCTAAAAATGGAAATAAGAAATAAGAAAGCATTATTTGATTATACTGTTTTAAAGGAATATACATGTGGTATAGAGTTATTAGGAACCGAGATTAAAAGTATACGTAAAGGTTCAGTTGATTTAAAAGATAGCTATGTAGTTATTAAAAATGGTGAATGTTATGCATTAAATATTTATATTGCTAAATATGAACAAGGTAATATATTTAATCATGATGAAAGAAGAACTCGTAAGCTTTTATTACATAGAGCAGAAATTAAAAAATTATATAAATTAAGAGAAGAAGATGGAATAAGTATAATTCCTTTAAGTATGTTTATATCTAATAATTATGCTAAATTAAAAATTGGTGTATGTAAAGGAAAGAAACTTTACGATAAAAGGCAAGCAATTAAAGAAAAAGATTTTGAAAAAATGTCAAGGTATAATTAATTGTAAAAAAAATATTAAAAACATGTTATACTTATAATAGGGAGATGAATAAAATGCAAGCAATAATTGATTTTTTGGTTAATAATTATTTTTGGTTTTTGGTTTTAAGTCTTATATTTATCTTTGCTTTTATCGGATATCTTATAGATCAAAAGAAATCTGAAAATGAAGTTGTTAATGAAGAAATGAATAGTGATATGCCAAGGATTACATCTAGTGTTGAAAATAAATCTCTTAATAATATGATTAATGATAATAATGCTAATGTAATAACAAATATAGAAACAAATAATATATATAATAATAATGGTGATATTACATTTAACGCGGTAAGTAAATAAAAAGGAGGAAATATATGTCATTAAATGTTTTATGGTCTTTATTCACCAAGATTCTAGATATATCCATAGTTTGGATGCTTTTTTATCTAGTGTTAAAGAATATACGTAATAATGTTAAAATGATTCTAATTGTAAAAGGAGTTATTTTAATAATTATAATTGAAATATTAAGTAAGTTATTAAATTTATATACTGTAGGAATATTACTTGAGTATATTATGGAATGGGGTCCACTAGCGATTATTGTAGTTTTTCAACCAGAAATTCGTACAATGTTGGAAAGTATTGGTAGAACTCAACTCTTAGGACGACATAAAGTATTAACTGTTGATGAACGTGAAAAGTTAGTTAATGAAATAATGAAAGCTGTTGAGTATCTTAAACGTAATCGTATTGGAGCATTA
>CAZJQA010000053.1:0-6265 GCA_964548285.1 uncultured Muribaculaceae bacterium | reverse complement strand
TAAAATAGTTAACAAATCATAATTTCTAATTGCATTTTGAGAATTAGCTAAAAGACTTTTTGTGCCATAAGGAATTATATTATAATCAGCATCTATATACTTCTTAATTAAAAATCCAATATTAGTATCATGTCTTAATTCTTTTCTATCATATAAAAGAGGAATTATAAAAGGATTATTATCTTTATCTAATTCTATAACTTCTTTATTAGTATCCTTAGCAATTCTTTCAATTGAATTTATATCACTTCCATATACAAAACCATCTTGAGTAACAATATAACTTGCTCTATCAACATTACCTATTTCTTCAAAATCATTATAATATTTAATTGTATTATTCATTATTAATCTCCCACTTTAAAATATCTTCTTTTTTTACTCCATTTAAATAATCTTTAACATCCATTTCTTTTTTACCATATGGTTTAATTCTTTTAATACCTACTAACCCATCTTTGGCACTTATTAATATCGAATCTTTTGTTACATCTACAACTTTAGATACAGATTTAACATCACACAATTTATAATCAACCTTAGTAACTTTAAATTCTTCATTATTAACTAAAATATTAGCAACTGGAAATGGATATAAACCACGTACTTTATTATAAATTTCTTTACATGTTTTATTAAAATCAAGTCGTTCATCTTCACGATTTACATTATATCCAAAACTAACTTTATCTAAATCTTGTTTAATCCTTTTATTAGTTCCATTTATAATTGATGGCAATACTTTTTCTAAAAGACTCGCTCCAAGTAAAGATAACTTATCATGTAAAATTCCCACATTATCATCATCCTGTATATTTATTTCTTCTTGTTCAATGATATCACCATTATCCATCTTTTCATCCATATACATAATTGTAATACCTGTTTTATTTTCTCCATTTATTAATGCCCAATGAATTGGTGCGCCACCTCTATACTTCGGTAATAAAGACGCATGAACATTTATACATCCCAATCTTGGATAATCCAAAACCTCTTTAGGAATAAAGTTTCCATAAGCACATGTAATAATAATATCGCATGGAGTATTAATAATTTCATCATAATCTTTTTTAACACTTTTAGGTGTTATCACTTTAATATTATTTTCTTCGGCAACAACCTTAATTGGACTTTTAGTTAACACATGATGTCTACCAACTTCTTTATCTTCTTTAGTTACTACCAAAACAACATTCGTATTTTTTATTAGCATTTTCAAAACAGGAACTGAGAAATCCGGAGTACCCATAAATATAACTTTTAAATCTTTCATTACTATACCTTTCTATATATTTAATCTTCAAATATAAATGAAATATCTACAAATCTATTACTTACATAAATATCATCAAGATCTTTTAAAACTGTATAAATTTTATCATCAAAGCGATACTTTGTCAAAACTTCAAAATGATAAGTTTTATTAACTATAAACATATTAGAAGTACTTGGTCCTAATACAATTGATTCTTTAGATAAATTATCAGTAAGATAATTTTTTACTTTAATACTTTCTTCACTAGCTAATTTATAATCTTTACTTTTAATTATAATTGTAACTAAAAAATAATATGGAGGATATTTGAGTAACTTACGATTATGCATTTCTTCTTTATAAAATGATAAATAATCATTATTTTTAATATAAGCAAAAATATGATTATCTTTATTATAAGTTTGTATTAATACTTCTCCCCTTTTATTACTCCTACCAGCACGACCACTTGCTTGAGATAATAAATCAAAAGTATTTTCTGAAGACTTATAACTAGGAATATTCAAAGATGAATCAGCAGATATTATTCCAACTAAAGTAACATTATTAAAATCTAATCCTTTACTAATCATTTGAGTTCCAAGTAATATATTATACTTTCCATCTAGAAAATCCTTAGTTATCTTTTCATGACTTCCTTTTTTAGTTGTACTATCTCTATCCATTCTAATAATTTTTGCATCTTTAATATTATTTTTTAAATACTCTTCTAATTTTTCAGTTCCAAGTCCTAAATAATTTAAAGATTCTTCATGACATTTAGGACATTTAGTATCAACAAATTTAGTATATCCACAATAATGACAACGCATAGATTTACTTGATTTATGATATGTTAAAGTAATATCACAATAAGGGCATTTATAAGTAAAACCACAGTTTGAACATGTAATATTAGTTGAATGTCCTCTTCTATTTAATAGAAGCATTACTTGTTCATTTAAAGCTATTTTTTCTTTTATTTTAGATATAAGCTCACGACTAATAATATGATATCCCTTTCTTGCCTCTTCTTCCATATCAACTATTTTAATATCTGGATACATATTATTAACTCTATTCTTTAAAGGAATATAAGTATATACACCTTTTAAAGCTCTTGCCATATCAGATATCAAAGGAGTTGCACTTCCTAAAACTATGGGACAATGATGTCTTTTTTGGCGAAATAAGGCAATATCAATTGTATGATATCGAGGCGAAGAATCTTGATTATATGATTCAGAATGACATTCATCCATGATTATTATACCTATATTATCTAAAGGAGCAAAAATAGCGCTTCTAGCACCTATAACTATTTTAACTTCTTTATTGATTATCTTTTGCCACTCATCTTTCTTTTCTCCATCTGATAAACCACTATGAAGAACCGCAATAGTATCTTTAAATTTCGAATAAAAACGACTTACAAATTGAGGAGTTAAACTAATCTCAGGCACTAAAACAATAGAAGATTTACCAGATTTTAATACCTCATCAATAACACTTAAATAAACCTCTGTTTTACCAGAACCAGTAACCCCATGAAGTAAAAAAGTTTTTTCTGTATTTAAACAATTTTTAATAGAATTTATTGCTTTATTTTGTTCCTCATTTAAAACAACTTCTTTACGTTTATCAAAGTTATCAATTCGAAAACGATTTACTTTTTCTTTTTTTTCAATTACTATTCCCTTTTTAATCAAAGTATTAGTTGAAGATACACTTATTTTTAAAGCATCACTTTTTAAAATACGTTCATCTTTAAACAAAGATATAATCTTTTTTTGACTATCATTTAAACACTCATCTATTTTATTTAAATATAAATAACTAATATTTTTATCATTTACTAAACTTTTTCTTTGAGCTTTATATGCTTTAGGTAACATTGTATCATAACAAGCACTTAGACTACTTATTGTCTTTTCTTTCATATATTTACCTAGTTCTAACATTTCTTCATTTAATACTGAAAAAGAATCTAATACATCAATTATATCTTTCGTTTCTATTAAAGGATCATTAATTATATCTAAAACATATCCCTCAAATTTTATCTTACCAAAAGGCACTAAAACCCTTTTACCAACGCTAATATCTTTTTCTAAAAAGTCTGGAACATGATATGAAAAGGTTTTATCAACCTTTTTACTCTTTATTTCAACAAGTACTGATACAAACATATTAATCCTTTCTATTTTATCTTTTTAGAATCTCCATGACTTACCAAATAAACATTTAAAGAAAAATTCATAAATGGTGTATCATTATAAGAATCAGTATAGAAATTCTTAATTGTCTTATGAGGATACTTTTCTTTAAACAATTTAACTTTATTACTACCAAAGTTCAAATATTCAATAGTTCCCTTTTTTAAATCAGTTTTAGTACACAATATATGTTTAGTATTTAATCTATCTTTAATCCCATTAATTAAAAAATCTGGAGCAGCAGTAATAATAACATCATTAAAATGTATCTTTTCTAACATATTTAAATATAAATTCTTTTCATGTGTTTCCCAAAATTTTTTTGTCAGTCTAATTATTTCATCTTTATTCTCAAAAAACGGTTTATTATAATTATTAACCATTGTTAAAAATTCTTGAGCATCCATTCTCTTAACTTTATATAAAAGAAGAATTCTAATAATTCCTGGCAAATACTTAAATAATTTAGGATTATGTTTCATAACAAAGATAGCAAAATCATAAGAACTTTCTCCTTTATAAATTGTATTATCAAAATCAAATGCTTGCATATTTATAATTCCTTTCTTTGTTATAATTTATGATAATTATAGCACGATAAACCTCTAACATAAAGATTTTACAAACATTATTTTACTGATACTTGCAAAATTTGTCGAAAAGAAAAAAAGGAAATTAACAATTTTTTTTGAATAATTATAGTAGGAGATGAAATTATGAAAAAATTATTTTGGTTCCTATATATTTTTATATTTGGAATCATTTGTTGTAACGCTAAAGAAAGAAGTGATACCTTTCACTCAACATTTATTGGAGATTACCACTATGTCTATACAGATGGTAGTTTTGGTGATTTTGAATACTTTAAAAGAGATGAAGATAACAAAATTGCTTATTGTATAGAACCTGGAATACCACTTGATAGTAACCAATATATAGGTTATCAAAATTTATCTAATGAAGAACTAGCTAAAGCAGTAAATATTAGTCCCGAAGTATTAGAAGAACTAAGTTTATATTCTTACTTTGGATATAATTATCCAGGACATCAAAAAGCTTCATGGTTCGTCGCAGCTCAAAGTCTTATGTGGGAAAAATTAGGTAAAGAATTTAATTTTACTTCTAAGAATTACTCCCCTAACCCCTTTTTATATGTTATAGATACTCCTAGAGAAATAAAAAAGAATCAAGACTTTATTAAAAACATGGTAAATTTATACCATTCAAAACCTGAGCTTGATGGTCAAACTTATCATATTATGCTTGGTGAAACAAAAACGATAGTTGATCTTATAAGCGATTGTAAATTAGAGACTACCAATGACGAAGTATTTAAAAACGGAAGTGTTCTTACTATAACTCCAACTTCTGTTGGCAAAAAAACTGTAACGTTAAGAAAAGATTTTAACTATGGTGGAGATAATGAAGAATTTATGGTCTATCATAATCCAAATGGACAAGATTTAATGTTAAATGGAATATTAAAACCTGTTAGATCATCATTTAGTTATATAGTTGATACAGGAACAATCATTTTAAACAAAAGAGATAAAGAAAGCAAAAAAGAATTAAAAGATTCAATATATGAATTGTACAAAGATGAAACCTTTGTAAAAGATATAAAAATTAATGGTTCCACAAATATATATGGTTTATCAATTGGTAAATACTATTTAAAAGAAAAAAAGGCTCCAGTTGGATATGAGCTAGATAATAATAAGTATAATTTTGAAATAAAAGATAATAAACCTATCAATATTACTTTAGAAGATAATTTAATTAAAGCTAATATAAATATACACAAATCATATTTATATAAAAATATTAAAGAATTACCTGAAGAAAATATTACCTTTGTAATAATAAATAAAAATAATGAAGATGATATTAAAACACTAAAAACAGATAAAAATGGAAATATTAAAGTTACTTTAGAATATGGCGAATATATATTAAGACAAAGTAATACCACTAAAGGATATGAAAAATCCAAAGATATAGATATATCAATAAAAGATAATAAAGATATAAATAAAGAATATAAATACAGTACTAATAAAGACGGAATAATATATATTAACAATTTACCGTATGGTAATTATATATTAAAAGAAATAGATAACAAAGATGATTTATATGAGAAAAATAATAATATACTTAATATTAATATAGATGATAATAGTAGAACAACATATGACTATTATAATAAAAGAATTAAAAAAGATATAAATATTCATAAAGTAGATGAATTAAATAACCCATTAGATGGAGTAATATTTGATATATATGCCAAAAATGATATTAAAGTTAATGAAAAAACTATCTATAAAAAAGATGAACTTATAGATAGTATTAAAACAGATATAAATGGAGATGCTAAATTAAGTATATACCAAGACAATTATTATATTAAAGAAATTAAAACTAAAGATGGATATATATTGGATGATAAAATTTATGATATTAATTTAAATAATGATATATTTTTAACATTAGAAAACTATAAGATACCTAATACTTCAAGTAATATTACTCTACCAACTATATGGATTAAAGATGAAAAAAAGAATTATATATATATTAATAATATTTATAACAATTAATATTTCTTTAATTCCCAAAATATTTATATATACTAAAGATTTTATAAGTAACAGTATTTCATTAAAAAATAATGATATACTAGCAAGCATTAGTATTCCTAGTATCAATCTAAATAAAGATATATATAAATATAATTCATATTTAAATAATGTTAATACCAATATAGAACTTATAAGTAATAATTGTC
>CAZJQA010000052.1:0-6268 GCA_964548285.1 uncultured Muribaculaceae bacterium | reverse complement strand
CTCCCGTAGGAGTCTGGGCCGTGTCTCAGTCCCAATGTGGCCGATTAGCCTCTCAGCTCGGCTATGCATCGTCGTCTTGGTGAGCCATTACCTCACCAACTAACTAATACACCGCAGGCTCATCTCTACGCGAAGCTTTAAAGGCTCCTTTACTCCTGAGAGCACATTTGGTATTAGCAATCGTTTCCAACTGTTATCCCAAACATAGAGGTAGATAACCCACGTGTTACTCACCCGTTTGCCACTAGAAGGATAATCCAAATCAGAAAAAATCCATTATCCGTGCAAGCACTTCAAACTTCAATCAACTTCATTGGGCCTTCTCGTTCGACTTGCATGTCTTAGGCATGCCGCCAGCGTTAATCCTGAGCTAGGATCAAACTCTCAGTAAAAATTAAATTAATTTTTCTTAAGTTTAATCTAAGCTACTCAAATTGACTTTTTTACTTAGTTTTCAAAGATCATTTCATCGTTGCTTTTTCTCAGTTGCATATTGATTTTATCAAAATCATTTTTCTTTGTCAACACTTTTTTTTGACTTTTTTTCTTTTTTTTACATTTGGTAAATCTTTCGATTTTTCCTAGTAAAATAAAGCAATGATTTCGATTTTTCGTGCTTCTTTTTTTGAAGTACGTTTTACATTCTACACTATGTTTTTCCTAAATGCAAGTACTAATTTGCATTTTTTTAAAAAAATATTAAAAAAGCCTGTTAAAAAGGCTTTTTTTACTACTTTAATACGTATTATAAGTCTTTTTTTAACTCTAAATACTTATAATAATATTCTTCTATAATCTCTTTTTTAAAAGGAACTTCATTATTTTTTTTCAAATCTATTAATTCATTTAATGATTTTTTTACAATTTTTTCTAAAATCTCACTATATCCCATAATTTTTTTATGATATTTATATTCATTCTTATCCAATACTTTATAAGTTCCATCTGGAAAAACTCTCAAATCTAAATCATAATCAATATATTTTATCGTTTTACCATCTATAATATAAGGAGTTGCTATATTACAATAGTAAAATAAACCTTTCTTTTTTAATTGCCCTATTATGTTATACCATTTATCAGTATAAAAAAACAACACAGCAGGTTCATTCGTAGTGTGACTTTTTCCATCATGTTCTGTTAATAAAGTATGTTCATTTGCAACAACTATTCTTTTATCATTAACATCAAGTACAATAGCTTCATCACTAGTACGATCTAAATATCCATTATGTTTATAACATTCAATTTTTAATTTGTCTCCTACTTTAATATTCATATAAATCTTCCTTCGTGTATATTATACATTAATATTTTCTTTTTACAAACAAATTATTCTTCAATAATACTACTAGAAGTATAAGATAATATCTCTACTGCCTTATCCAACTGATTATCAACTATTTCCCCATTTTCATTCTTAGTCATCTCAACAACATAATCAGGACTTATACCAATCTCATCAATACAATTTCCTAAAGGTGTAAGCCATTTAGCTGTAGTGTACTTAACCATTGTACCATCTTCCAAAGTTTTAGCTTCTTGTACTCTACCTTTACCATAACTTTTTTCTCCAACAATTATTGCATTATAAGAATCCTTTAATGCAGCAGTAAGCACTTCACTTGCAGATGCTGTATTTTTATTAATTAAAACAACAACTTGATAAGTTCTAGATTCATCAGTATCATCTTTATAATTACTTATACCATCTTTACTATCAAGACTATATATTATTTTATCTTTTTCTAAAAATAAATTTGCAATTTCAGATGCTCCTTTTAAATATCCCCCTAAATTATCACGCATATCAATCACCAAAGAATCAATACCTTGACCTTCTAGTTTCAATAAAGTTTTTTTAAATTCCTCACCAACTTTATTCGTAAAAGTAGAAACTTTTATATAACCAATATTTTTATCATTTATATTTATTATAGTATTAGTTAAAGGTGTGTTTATTTGACTAGTTTTAATATTATAACTAATTAATTCATCATTTCTTTTTATAGTTATAATATTTTCTTTATCTTTACTTATCAAACCCAATATTTCAGAATTTGTTTTACCATCAGTACTTATATCATTAATACTTACAATTTCATCACCAGCAATTAAACCAGCATTAGATGCAGGAGTATCTTCAAGAACTTGAACAATCTTTTTTCCTGTAAAATATATACCTATACCATTATATTCACCATTTAATTTATTCTCTAATTCTGTTGTTTGATTTTTATTTAAATAAGTAGAATAATCTTCATGTAAATAATCTAACATAGCACTAATAGCTTCTTCAATCATTCCTTTACGATCAATTTTATCATAATAATCTTTATTTAAATCATTATATATCCTTATAAACTCTTTTAAGTTAGCATCATCAGTTAATTCAACAGTACTACCTAATAATAAATTAGTATTGTTATATAATATTAATCCTGTAGTTAAACTAGTAATTAAAGAAGTAATTACAATTATTAATATTACAGCTTTAATTGAAAATCCATTCTTCATACGCTCACCTTATCCTTGTTTAATATTAGCATATTTTAACTCAAAAAAAAAGATGATATTTATCAACTTTTCTATTTTAATTTTGTAGAAATATCTTGAATACCCTCAATATATTCAACTATTTTTCCATCTTTTATTCTAATTAGTGTTCCATCAGTAATTTTTAGTTCATCAATCTTTTTAGCTTCTTTATTACTATCTTCATCTACATAATATTTTCTATTAAATTCACTTGATAAATCCAAATAATACAAATCTAAAGCTTTCTTATTTTTATAATTTTCACCGTAAGTAACATAAATATTAGCATCATTCTTAGAAGTATCATAACATAATACATAGTATTCTCCACCACGACTTAACATTGTTCCAACAATAACTTTATCTGTAGCAATATTACCACTTGCATAAGTTATATCTTGACTATTCTTTTTATTAGCTAATTTAGTTATCCAAAATCCAACTAAAATAATAGCAATTACTACTAATAACACTATAAAAAATTTCATAATTTCTTTACTTTCTTCTGTCTTATAATTCATCTTCATCTTTAATCACCTAAAACAATTATAAACGAAAGAAAAAGGAAATGCAAAATATTTCCTATTTTTCAAAACTAACTATTTTATTATTATAACCAATACTTTCTCCTAATTTTAATAATTCACTTCCATTAATATCAGAACTTGCTAAATAATAACTTATATTATCATTATCCCAAGTTAAAGAAGTATCATTAATTATACCAAGTTTATCATTTATCAATTCAATTTCTCCATATACAGGAATAACTTCAAACTCATCAGATGGTTTTAAAGTTTCTTCAACTAATACAAAGTTCTTATCTCCTGAAAATGTTAAGATATGACGATTACCATTTTCTGTATCAACAGTATCACTATTAGTTAAATATGTATTACTTGGAATATATAAAGGATATAAAATATTATCTATAACACCCGTTTTTTTATTATTCTCTTTTTGACAATTACCATCACTATCACAATTATCTGTTTTATTTTTATTATCTTCCTTTTCTTCCTCTTTTATATAATTTTCTAATTTAAAATCTTTTTCTTTATAATTTGCTTTATAATCTAAGTTTACAACAGTAAATTTCATTTTAAGATTATCATCTTTATCATATACCTCATTTGACTTAAGATTCAAATCTTTATCTAAAGTTATTATCTCTTTAACTAAATTAGGATTATTAGGAAAACTTGCTTTAGCCTTTATTATATAAGTATTATCAACTTTTTCAATTTCTCCTTCTTTAATATCATTTATAATAGTACTAAGTATATATAATTGAGATGAATTATTAGGCCAATTACTTTCAAATTTATAACTGTTTTTTAAAGTAGGAGTAATATCATATACAGCATCTTTATTTTTTAAAACTTTATAATAATCATCTTTTAAATATCCAATATTAATTTTATAAGAAAATGTTTCTTCTGGAGCATAAATATCTAAATTACCATCAATACTATAACTATTTAAGCCATTAATTTTATTTTGTAATTTTTCAATTATATTTGTATTATCTTTTTTACCACACCCAGTAAATATAAACATTAATAGAATTATCAAGAATACTTTCTTTTTCAAATAAATCATTCCTTTTCTAATAAAATATATTTATTATGTATTATTTTATGAATAAAAATAAAATAATTAAGCATAATAACTTATGAAAGGAATGGTAATTATGGAAGTATTACATAAGATATGCTTAGTTTTTACAATAATAGGTTCATTAAACTGGGGATTAATTGGCTTATTTGAGTATAACCTAGTATCAGCTTTATTTGGTGTAGATACAATGCTTACAAAATTAATATATATAATTGTAGGTATATGCGCTGTTATTAACATAGGGATATTATTTCATCATATTGATGAACATCCATTTGAAAGCAAATAAAAAATCGCTAATACGCGATTTTTTTAATTCTTAGAAATTACTACATTAACTTTACTTGTAACAACATATTTTACACGTGGATCATTTTGGTTAACTGTAACATCAACATCAAACGTACCTTCAGTATAATTTGTTAAATCTATAGAAGCTGATATATTTTCTTCACTAATTGAACAGGATTTGAATCAGTTCTATTAACAGTTAATCCAGATGCTAAATTATTTGCTTTAATATTTGAAATATTTAAAGTTTTTTGTTTTTCTTCTCCAAAAGTAACAACAATTTTAACATCTTGTTCACTAACAAATCTAACACCTGTTGGTTTGCTTATCTGAGTAGTATATGTTTGTGCTCCACCATTTCCTTTTCCATCTACATCAATACTTACAGGAACTGAAGTAATTTTATCAATTATTTCTTTATCACCATAAATATCAACATTATAACTACTCTTTCCATTAATAGTAATAGATGAAATAGATTTACCTGCTACTAAATTACCAGTTATAGATACTTCAATTGGTACAGAAGTTTTATATGTACTTAATGATATAGACGCAGTTAAATTTTCAGGAACAATTTCAATATTTTCAAGAACCTTACCATCTTTATCATAAGCAACAAGAGGTATATTATCAATATCATATGTTATTGGTTCAGCAAATTTTGGATTACTTAAATCAATTAAAGCTTTTACAGTAGCAATTTTATCCAAAGAATCTTGAGAACCTTTAACAACTACTTGTGTTTGATTTAATCTAACATTAGAAATCGAAAATTTTTCATTTAGCTTATCTTCATTCATCAATTCATATGAAACAGATTTTTCAGCACTTACTTTCTTCTTAATTACAACAGTAACATAAGCTGGATCTAACTTATAATTAATATTATCAACAGTTTGATTATATGATAAAGCTACCTTTCTTGGAGTATCTGTAGCATCATAATCTGATAAATCTAAAACAACTTTATGTTCTCCTAATTGTTTAGCTAAATATAAAGAACTTTTACGTCCAGTTAATATAACATCTACTTTATCAACTAAACCTTCAACAACATATGCTTCTTTGTTATAAATAACATTTACTGGCTCATTTGATAATATTTCAGCTTCAGTTTCAACAACAGTAATTACTTGTGAATCTATTAAAAAGAAAACCACTAAAGCCATACCTAAAGAAATATAAATTAAGACACCTTTTCTATTTAAAAATTTTTCAATATGAAGAGGATTATTTTTAAATTTATCTAAAAGAAAATAGATAGCGCGGCTTATTGGTGTAATAAAATACTTATCTAACAAGTAATATAATTTCATTAACAACTTACCTATAGATTTTAATATCTTATTCATTATCTTCACCATCCGTTTCTCTATCAGAGTCATAGAACACTTCAGTTTTAGGTTTTAATTCTTCCATTAACATTAATCTAAAATCATCAAGAGTTAAATTGTATTCTATTTCTCCACTCTTAGCAATACTTATTCTTCCTGTTTCTTCAGAAACAACTAAAGATAAACAATCTGATTCTTCAGCAACACCTAATGCAGCACGGTGTCTTGTACCCATTCGTTTATTTAAATTTGGATTCATACTTGTTCTAAATACTGCACCAGCACAAGTAATACGATCTCCTTGAATAATTACACCTCCATCATGAAGTGGACTATTAGGATAAAATAAACTTGTTAACAATTCACTTGAAATGTCAGCATATATTTTAGTAGCGCGATTAATATATTCTTGTAAAGAAACATCTCTTTCAATAACTATTAATGCCCCAATACGATTACGTTTAAGATACTCAACAGCTTTC
>CAZJQA010000051.1:3150-6373 GCA_964548285.1 uncultured Muribaculaceae bacterium | reverse complement strand
AAAAAAGGAAGTGATTTCTAATGAATAATCAAGATAATGAAAAGGTGTTTCAAAATAGCAATATCAATTGGTTTCCAGGTCATATGAAAAAAACAAAGATGGAGATTGCATCTAAATTTAAACAAATAGATGTTGTATATGAAGTTATTGATGCAAGAATTCCATTTTCATCTAAGATAAAAGATATTTATAAAATGATACAAAATAAACCTAAGATTATTATTATGACAAAAAAAGATTTATGTGACATAAAGAAAACAGAAGTATGGGTTAAATATTATGAAAATTTAGGTAGTAAAGTTTTATTGCTAGATTTAAATGATAATAATTCTTATAAAGAAATATATCGAATCACTAAAGAATTTTTAAAAGAGAAAAATGTTTTACGTGATGGAAAAGATATGTTAGAAAAAGAAATACATGCTTTAGTAGTTGGAATACCAAACGTTGGCAAAAGTACTTTAATTAATAAACTTTGTGGTCGTAAAGTAGCGGTTACTGGAAATAGTCCAGGTGTTACTAAACATTTATCTTGGCTAAAAGCAAGCAATAATATTTTGCTTTTAGATACGCCAGGTATATTATGGCCAAAGTTTGAAAATAATGAAGAAGCACTAAACTTAGCAAGTTTCACTGCAATTAACGAGAAAGTTATTCCAATTGTTGATGTAGCATCACATATTTTAAAAAAACTATCTAATTATTATCCAACTATTTTAAAAGATTTGTATAATTTAGATAAATATGATGATGATGTAATAGAAGAATCATTTATTACAATAGGTAAAAAAATTGGAGCTTACAAAAATGGCGAAGTTGATTATAATAGAGTAGCATTAAAAATTATAAATGATATTAAAAGTGAACGTATTAAGGGAGTAACATTTGATAATGAAAGAAGAAATTGATTTACTAGAGTATGAAAGAAAATTATATGAAGAGGGATATAATCTTATATGTGGAACTGATGAAGCAGGAAGAGGTCCACTAGTTGGTCCAGTTGTTGCTGCCGCTGTTATTATGCCTAAGAATTATCATTTAGATGGCTTAAATGATTCCAAAAAACTTACGGAAAAGAAAAGAGAAGAATTATTTCCAATAATAAAAAGAGACGCGATCAGTTATGGTATAGCGGTCATAGATGCTAAAACAATAGATAAGATAAATATTTTAGAAGCAAGTCGTTTAGGAATGACTCAAGCTATAACAAGTATGAGTATTAAACCAGAATATATCCTAAGTGATGCAATGAAACTTAATTTTGATATTCCTGTTTTACCAATAATACATGGAGATGCAAAGTCTGTTAATATTGCCGCTGCAAGTATTCTAGCTAAGGTAACTAGAGATCATATTATGTATGAAATGGATAAAAAATATCCTTATCTAGAATTAGCAAAACATAAAGGATATCCTACTAAAAGACATTTAGAACTTTTAAAAATATATGGACCAAATGAAGAATACCGATTTACATATCGACCAATTCATGATTTAATAAATAAAGGTGATTAGATGAAGAAGTTGATAAATCATTTTTACTTTATGGAAGTTCTATTATTTATTCTTTTTACTTTTTCTATAGAAATAATATTTAGAGTAGTATCTTTATATGAGATAGTTTCTTATTCAACATTAAGAATATTTTTAGGAATATCCATTATTGCCTTTTTATTAGGAATTTTTATATCTTACATAAAAAAGAAACAAAAAAGAGAAAAAGTTTGGGGATTTATTCTATTCATAATTTCATGTTATACATTTGCTGAAGCTGGATTTAAAAACTTTTTAGGAGTATATATATCTCTTGGTACAAGTAGTCAGGCAGGAGCTGTAACAGCGTATATAAGAGAGTATATTTTAAGTATAAACCCTTTTTATTATTTGATTTTTGTTCCATTTATTTTATACGTAATATATTATAGAATGCCTAAAAAATGGTTAAAGATTAAGAAAAAAAAGATTAATAATATTAATAGAGTTATATCATTAATAATAGTTATGATATTATCTTATGGTTATTATTTAACATTAATACTTCCATTTATGCAAAATGAGTTACAAATAGAAAGTAATCTTGATTTATTTAAACAAACTACTAATTCATCTATAGGTATTAATCAATTTGGTACTACAATGTATTTATTATTAGATATCAAGAGTTTGTTAATGCCCAAAAAGGTGTTAACAGATGTTGTGGAAATAGACGAAAAATTAGACGAAGATGATATATTTAATGAAATAATTGAAAATGAAAATAATTATACATATAATACCTTAAATAAATTCTATAAAAATAGAGAAAAAGCTACTCCTAACAAATATACGGGATTATTTAAAAATAAGAATCTTATAGTAATTATGTTAGAATCTGTAAATGAAAGTATCTATAAAGAAGAATATTTTCCTAATATAGCGAAGTTAGTTAAAAATGGCATTAAATTTGAGAATAACTATGGTCCTCGTAATTCATGTGCAACTTCTGACAGTGAGTTTTCAGGAATGGTTTCTCAATATGCTATAGGTAATTCTTGTACATCTAATACATATAAAGATAATACATATTTTACTTCCATTTTTAACTTATTTAGAAATAAAGGTTATACAACAAGTAGTTATCATGATTATGATGAAACTTATTATGCACGTGATAAATATTTACCAAATTATGGATGTCAAAATTATTACAATGCTAATAGTTTAAATATTACATTAGTTAAAGATGAAATTGAATGGCCTAGTGATGTTGAACTTATTGAAAAATCAAGTGAAATCTTTACCAAAGATAAACCATTTATGGCTTGGATAACAACCGTTACTGGACATCAATCATATGGTAATTATTGTGAAACATGTAATAAATATTATGAGTTATTTGAAGAACTTGGATATAGTGATGATTTAAAAAGATATTCATCAAAGATAAAGATTACAGATGATGCAATTGGTAAATTATTAGAAATATTAGAGAAAAAAGGAATTCTAGATGATACAGTTATAATGGTATATGGAGACCATTATCCATATGGTTTACAAGATGAAGATGTTAATCAATCTTTACCTTATGATATATTAGTTAATCATGAAAGGGAAAGAGTTCCATTTATAATTTATAATAGTGAAATTGATCCAATCGTGATTAATAAACGAACTAGTTATATGGATTTTTTACCAACCATAGCAAATTTATTTGGTTTAGATTATGATTCACGTTTCTATTTTG
>CAZJQA010000051.1:0-3140 GCA_964548285.1 uncultured Muribaculaceae bacterium | reverse complement strand
AATATAAAAGCATATCAATATCCTGGTAAACAAATTATAGAAGATGCTTTAAATGATAATCCAAATGGACTTGTTATCTATCCTGATTCATCTTGGGAAGATGATGTAGCAATTTATGATGCTGGTGTTGGAAGTGTAACTTATAAAGGAGAAAAGACATATACAGCTAGTGAATTACAAGAAATTAATAAAAAGATTTATTTAAATAAAAAAATGAGTAAATTATCTATTGAAAATGATTATTTTACATATTTATATAATAAGATAAAGGAAAGTGATACATATGAAAAAATTAATGATAGTCGAATCTCCTCACAAGAGTAAAACAATATCTTCTTTCTTAGATAAAGACTTTACAGTTTTATCTAGTAAGGGACATATTATGGATTTAGCAACAACAGGAAAGTTTGGCTTAGGAGTAGATGTCGAAAATGATTTTACTCCTACTTATATTCCAATAAAGGGAAAGAAAAAATTAATTGATGAATTAAAGAAGGCCGTTAAAGAATCTGATTATGTTTATCTTGCAACCGACCCAGATCGCGAAGGAGAAGCTATTTCATGGCATTTAAAAGAAGCATTAAAAGTTAAAGAAGATAATTATTCTCGTGTAACTTTTAATGAAATAACAAAAAATGTTGTTTTAGATGGTATAAATCATCCCCGTAAAATTGATGATGATTTAGTAAAGAGTCAAGAAACTAGAAGAATTCTCGACCGTATCATTGGTTTTAGATTATCTAAATTAATGCAAAGTAAAACTGGAGGAAAGTCTGCCGGACGTGTTCAAAGTGTAGCTTTAAAATTAATTGTTGATCGAGAACGTAAGATACAAGCTTTTGTACCAGTTGAGTATTATACAGTTAAAGCAACTTTTAACGATTTCGAAGCTGATTTAGAAAAATATAAAGATAAAAAAATTGAATTACATAGCAAAGATGAAGCAGATGAAGTTCTAAATAATTTAAGTAAAGAATTTACGGTAAATGATATTACTGAAAAAGAAACTAATCGTAATAGTTTTCCCATATTTAAAACCACAACTATGCAACAACTTGCATCATCAAAGTTAAACTTTTCTTCTAAAAAGACAATGAGTGTTGCTCAAAAATTATATGAAGGAGTTATGCTTGGAGGTAGTCCTGTAGGTTTAATTACATATATGCGTACAGATTCTGTTCGTGTTTCTAGTGAATTTGTAAGTGATACAAAAGATTATATTTTAAAAAATTATGGAAAAGAATATGTTGGAAGTGTCAAAGTTCCAAAGAGTAAAGATAATATCCAAGATGCTCATGAAGGTATTAGACCAACTAGTATACTAAGAACTCCTGAAAGTATAGAAAAGTATTTAACTAATGATGAATTTAAGCTTTATAGTTTAATTTACTATCGCGCACTTGCTTCAATTATGGCTCCTGCTAAAGTCATTAATACTAAAGTTGAATTATTAAATAATGATTATTTATTTGTTGCAAATGGTAATAGAATGATTTTTGAAGGATTTCTAAAAGTTTATAGTAAATATAGTGATTCTAAAGATGTATTATTACCAAAGTTAGATAAAAATAGTGTTCATGAAGCAAATAAGGTTGAAGCTTTGCAACATTATACAAAACCAGAATCACGTTATACAGAAGGAACTTTAATTAAAGAAATGGAAAGTTTAGGTATTGGAAGACCAAGTACTTATGCGCCAACAATAACTGTTTTAAAAGAAAGAGAATATATTAAAGTAGAAGATAAACACTTAGTACCTACAGAGATTGGATTTGAAACAACTGATAAATTACAAGAATTCTTTAGTAACATTATAAATGTAAAATATACTGCTAAAATGGAAGAGGATTTGGATAAGATTGCTGATAATAATCTTGATAATAAGAAATTATTAAGTGATTTTTATAATGAATTTGAACCAATGGTAGAAAACGCTTTTTCTAATATGGAGAAAAAAGCTCCTGAAGAAACAGGTGAAGTATGTCCTAACTGTGGAGGATCACTTGTTATCCGTAAAGGAAAATATGGAGAATTTACTGCTTGTTCAAATTATCCAACATGTAAATATATAAAAAAGGATGAAAAAAAGTCTAATGTTATTATGGCATGTCCAAAATGTAATGGTAATATTGTTGAGAAAAAAACAAGAAGAGGGAAAGTTTTTTATGGTTGTTCAAATTATCCTAAATGTGACTTTGCATCATGGGATAAGCCTATAGAAAAGAAATGTCCAAACTGTAATGGAGTATTAGTAGAAAAAAAAGATAAAATAAGTTGTTAATCCTGTGATTATACTGAATAATATCTTGTAAAAAATAGAATAATGTTTTACAATGAAGATGGTGATGATATGAATAATATGGGTTATACTATTAAAGAAATGGTTATTCTTGCAAGTGTTTTATTAATATTTACAATTGTAGGTATTGTAAAAGTTAGTTATGCTTACGAAGATGCATCTAATGATAGCAACGTAGTTGAAGCTGTTAATAAAAATTTGATAGAAGCTACTAATATTTATATAAAAAAACATCCAGATTCATTTACGGAAAACGAAACTTTTGTTTATGGTAAAAATCTAATTGATGACAATATCATTCTAGGAACTATTGGAGATGATATTGGTAATCGAAAAATTAAAGTTACCAAAAAAGATGATAAATTTATTGTTGAATTAGTTTAAGAAAAAATGTATAATATTGTCGTTTTGCTTATTTAGGAATGTCTAAATTTGTAAAAAAAAGCATGTATTGTTTGCTTTATTGTGCGATTGTTAGTATGATTAAGTAGGTAAGGGGTGATTTTATGCTTTTTCCATCAATTGATACTTTATTAACTATTGTAGATTCCAAATATAGATTAGTTCATATAGTGTCTATAAGAAGTAGACAAATGTTAGAAAATAAACATTTTCAATTAAAAGAAAATGAATATCAAAACAAAGGAACTATTGGAAGAGCATTAGAAGAAGTAGAAAAAGGACTTATTAAGGTTGTTAAAAAACAAAATTAATAGGTTCTTTTTTTAATCTTTATAAACATATTAGTTAGATTATGTTATAATAGGTGTAATTAGGAAAGTAGGGTTATGCAATATGATAAGTTTTAATGTACCACCATATGTAGGTTATGAAGATAAAT